>CAYHLB010000018.1:0-12310 GCA_964357325.1 Candidatus Woesearchaeota archaeon | reverse complement strand
TCTTGCTTATGTTAAAAGAAATCCAGCTCAATCAGGAGGAATTGCTGTTTTATCTTTATTCATAATTATTTCATCTTCAATATTCATAAGATATAAGCTATTGAAATTAAAATATAAAATACTTAGTGAAGAAGAAACATTGCTTATTGGCTTGATGAAAGTTGTTCAAAAAGAATGTTTTGAAAATGGAAAAATGTCAATGGATGAATATCAAAATACAATGGCTCAGTATGAAATAAGATTAAATGTTGTTATTTCAGACAAGATTGAAACAGAAACAAAACTCGCAAATATCATGAAGCTTGCAAGAGGAAATGAAATTGCATTAAGAGAAGAAGAAAAAAGATTAAAGGGTTTAATTAAAGAAACACAGCAGCTTTATTTTGAAAAAGGAAAACTAGAAACAAGAATCTATGAAAACATGCTTAAGAGCTATGGAAAAAGACTTTCAGAAGTTGAAGAAAAACTTGCAACACTAGAAGCTGAAAGGGAACTTAGGAAAAAAGGATTTCATTTAAGGTTGAAATCCTAAAAGCAACAAAGGAAATAGTAACAAGATTAATTACATATACAAATACTCTTACTAATAATTAATAATATTCTTAATCAAATAATCTAAGAAAATCATCCTCATTCACAACATTTATAAATCAACATATTACTCATAAATTATTCTAGGAAACTAAAATGGACCTACAATTAGAAAGAATGCTAAAAGGATTATGCAGTGCAGAACCTGAATATGATTCAATATTAGATGGAACTGTAATGACAAGAGAAGAAGCAGAACAAGTTTTAGCAAAATGGGGAACTAGTCTAGAAGAATTAAAGCCAATAGGAGTACCTTCCCTTAAACCTTATTTAGATCATCCACATTGCTATGAAGTTGGTTTAAGAAATTTAAATGTAGCAATGCATAGAGGAAATAGAGTTTTATTTGCAGAAGTTGCAGTTCAATATACTCAAAAACCATATAATCCTCAACTAACCATGCTAGGCACATTTTTAAAGAAATTTGATTTACTGCCAGAATTTCCTCAAACAACAAGAGACCTGCCAATGTATTTTCCATCAACAGCAATGATAGATAGACCAGAAAGCGATTAATTTTATTGCTCCAAAAAGGTCTAATACCTCGGGCTTCAGCCCGATGGATTTTTTATTTTTTATTTTTGAATAATTTCAATCTATTATTTGCATAATAGCTTACTCCAATAACTACAAATAATCCAATTAAAGAAAGTATAAATTTTATTAAATCATCTGCATAAGACCATACAGAGCCAATTCCATATAATAATAGTCCAACTCCTCCAGCCATTAATCCTCCTCCAACAGCATCGAGTCCAAATAACAATGCACCAAGAATTATAACAATAATTCCAATAGGAAGTGCAAAAAAGAAAACATTTCTCGAATGTTGTCTATTTAATTCTTCATATTTAGGTTGGCATATTGTATAAGTATCGCAGTAACCTTGAGGAGCATCAAGAACTGGTTTTGGAGAATCCATATAACTATAATTATTCCAAATTCCTCCTTCGCTAATGCATTGTTCTTCTGTATGTATCTGTCTTGGAGGACAAACCTTATCATATTGCGGACCTTTTCCAAGAATAGTGCTAATTCCATAAATTCCAACAGAAATTGTGAGTATAAATATTGCAATTCCAAAAACTATGTTCTTTATGTTCATATTTGCTTTAAGAAAGGGATATTTATAAATATTACGAACTAATCTAGTGGATGAACATTTCAATGAATCTTATAATATGCTGAATTCATTAGTATTGCTACTTCTACTCAACTTACTCATGCCCCTAACTTTATATTATTGTCCTTAATGATAAAAATCAGAAATTCAAGTTATCGACTGATGCTTGAATTTCAAAAATTACTTATTTTTGTCTTTGCAAAAATAACAAATGCTCAAAACTCCTAAATCCTCAACAAAATATAAATTCCAATCACATTAAATAAAAAGCTGATAACCATAAAACTTCTTAATCTTATTTTAGTAAGTCCTGCAAGCATAATAACTCCAAGTTCATCAGGAAGAGGACTTGCTATCACTATTCCGGCAAAAAGATATAAAAGATAATTTTTTATTTTAGACCCAAATATATATTCAATTAAATCACTTAACTCTCTTATTCTCTTTGTTCTTTCAAGTCTTTTAAATTCATCAATGAATGAAAATTTAATAATTTTAAAAATAATAATGTCTGAAATTAAAGCACCTAACCCTCCAAGAATTGATGCTAAGAAAATATTATTTGGATGATATAACACAAAAAATCCAACAGCAAAAGGAGTAGTAAACCCAAAAGAAAACAAAAGTCCAGCAATAAAATTACTTAAATAACCATAAATTTCAAGCCCATTAACAAAATCTCCAACCAAAGGATTGCTAAATACAATATAAGCAACACCAACCAGCAAAATTAATATTGCAATTTTAGGATATTTGAATTCAAAAAAGTGTTTCATTTTTTTCCTACTCCTTCATATACCCGCCCTTTTGCAGATTCCAGAGCTTTTGGTATTCTCCAACCTGCTTAATCAATTGTTCATGAGTTCCCATTTGAACAATTTTTCCATTTTTCATAACAATAATCTTATCAGCTTTCATTATTGTTGAAAGTCTATGAGCTATGATTATAGAGGTTCTTCCTTTCATTAGTTTTTCTAAATCCTGTTGAATTTCATGTTCTGTTTCAGAATCAAGAGAACTTGTCGCCTCATCCAATACTAATATTTTTTTATTAGCAAGTATTGCTCTTGCAATTGAAACTCTTTGCTTTTCTCCACCTGATAATCTAACTCCTCTTTCTCCAACAATTGTTTCTTCTTTATTAGGAAACTTTTCAATTATTTTATCAAGCTGTGCAAATCTTATTGCATTTAAGATTTCTTGTCTCGAAGCCTTGGGATTTGAAAAAGCAACATTATTATAAATAGTGTCATCAAACAAAACACATTCCTGCGGAACAATTGCCATTTCATTTCTTAAAGATTCTTGGCGAATTTTAGAAATGTTCTGATTATCAATTAGTATATCTCCTTTATCAATATCATACATCCTATAAAGTAACTTTATAAGGGTTGTTTTTCCACTTCCAGAATGTCCAACAAGGGCAATCTTCTTTTCTCTAGGAATTTTCAAATTAAAGTTTTCAAATATTTTTCTTTTACCATAATTAAAATTAACATTTTTAAATTCAACTTCTCCATTCTTTATTTTCAAACTTTTTGCATCTGGAGCGTCTTTTATATCATTTGTAATTTTTCCATATTCAAATAGTTCTTCAAAATCAGCCATAGATCTGTAAAGCCCCCTAATTCCTCCAACTAATCCATAAAGCGAATTAACAAGGCTTCCAAATACAGTATAAATGAAAGTTATTGTTCCAAGACTTATCTCTCCATTTAAAAATTTTATAACAGAATTATAGATAATGAAAAAAGTTCCAAGAGCTAGTATTACATGTTGTCCAGCAGACATCCACTTGTAATGATCCCAATTTTTAAGAAATGCCAATCTAGTCTTATCTGAAAGTTTTTCATACTTCTCCTTAATCATACTCTCTTTTCCAAAATACTTTATAGAATCTATATTAGTAAATATATCAGCAATATTTCCTTTTTCAATATCTTCTGTTTTATTTGCAATAACATTAGACTCTTCCTGAATCCTTTGCAAATAAAAATTATATGAAACAAAGATAACCATAGTTAGAAAAACAATTATAAAAGAAGCAAAATCTAAATAAATAAGTGAAAAAAATACAAATATTGTTTGAATAAATAAGCCAATGAAATTATAGGTCATTAAATCTGTAATTCTCTCAAGAGCAGAATTTCCCCTAGAGAGCCTTGAAATCATACTTCCAGTCTTATGAGTAACATGAAAATTATGGTCTAAAGAAATAATATGATTAAAATATTTTCTTTTAAGGTCTTTCATCATATTGACTTCAAGTCTATTGAGAAAATGATTTTTTAAAAAACCACTAACTACATTGATTATTGCTGCAATTAAAAAAACAGCCCCAATTACAAGTAATATTAAAATAAAACTATCTCTTATTAAAATTCCAGAAGCAAAATCCGTGCCCTTATCAACAAGAATTTTAAATAAATATTTTGATACAATCCCATTCAATTCACCTAAAACTACAAAGAAGATAACTAAGAGTGCAAATAATTTATATTTCAATAAAAAATCAAGATAGATTTTTGTATTATGTTTCCAATTAACTTTTACCCTTCCTTCCATGAATCAATTAGGTTTAATTAATTTAAAAACCTTTTATCATCACCAAAACCTTCGGTTTTGTACTCCACACTAAAGTGTGGAGTTTGTTCGGGTTTTGGTGAGCTAGGGAAAACAGCAGATTGCGAAGCAACCTCTCCAACCTGAAAGTTGGAGTTAGTTTTCCCGTAATCCATTTTTTGCCATAATTATATTTATATACTACTGATGATTAATATTTATATAAAAAATAATTTCATAAAAATGATAAAAGATTTTAATTTATTTGATTCTCCTAAGGATTACAAAGATGAAAACTATGATGAAGAAAAAAATATTTTTTTATGTGATTCTATTTTAGAGAGAAAAAAATATTCTATTTTCGGTGATTCATTGTAATTACTAAAAAATTACACTAATGCTTTATATAGTCTTTTTATTTTATATTCTTGGCTGATAAACCAGTTGCTCTGGAAAGAGTGCTTTTATCGCAGCCTCTGTCAGATGTTCGACATTAATATAGAGACCTGACTATAACTCTCTATATGAAATCTACACCTGTTAAGCTTGTCGCTAAGGCGAAAAAGATAACCATTAAAATAAGTCGATAGACCAATACCGATTCGACCATTATTTGTGGCACTTTCTCACTGAGTCAGGTTCATTTTATCAGCTACCCATATTCAAAAATAAACAAAAAAAAGAGAAAGATGAAGAGAAATAAAAAGAAAAGAGTTGCCCGTATATCAAAAAAAGGCAAGCACTCTCGAAAACCAAGTAAAAAAGATAAATCCTCTAAATTAAAAAAGATTAAAGCCTATCAAAGAGGCGAAAGAGTAAAGAGAAAGAATCGTTCTATTGTGCATAGAGTGCATAAGATAATAAAGAAGTTTAGAAGATAATTTTTATAAGTAATTTATTAATAGGTCTCCAATATTTAATTATTAATCCCCCTTTTCCTAATCTTTTACTATTATTAATGAATCTACTTAATTCTAGCTGTTGATTATCATACACTACCAATTAATCAGAAAAATTAGGTTAGCGAATGCTCCTAATTTTTCAAATCAAAAATTGCACAACTCTTAAAATACGAATTTATGAACTTTTAAACAAATATTATCATTAATAGGGCTATATTAAAAATTAAACAGAAAAATCATCCCTTTATAATCTTAATATCCTTTATTAAATCAATTTTAGAACCAAGTGTTCTATACAAATCATTTGCTTCCTTCTCGCTAAGTTCAACAATTCCAGAATTTTTATGCCCTCTAAAGCAAATAGAGATTTTTCCTCTATCTTTGTCAAATAAATCTGAATGAATTAAAATTTCTCTTATTTCTCCGCCACTTTCAAGTTTTATAATCCTGCCATTGTGAAGCTTTTTTACTCTTATTTTCATGAATTTCACATCAAAATATCCTATTTAAATCTTCCAGTCTATTTTTGCTATCAATCAGTAAATAAAAAACATATATCTACAATTATAACTGATAAAACATAATAAATAACTATTCCTATCTGCAATCACTTCCACAATTATAAGAAGTTTCAGCTAAAGAACAATTTTCATTAATGCAAACATTTTCACAGACCCCATTTCCACAACTAGAAAGTTGAGGTTTTTTTACACATATCCCAATATTACCTAATTTTTTGTATTCTGCGAGTCTTACCCATTCTTGAGCAAATTGACCCCTTCTATTTTTATTTAAGTAAAAATCATATAAACATATTGAATCATCTCCACAACTAAGATTAAGTTTTCCACCACATTGGCAATAAGCTTCCCGAGTGCATTTTGTACTCATAATACTTCCTGCACATAACTTTTGAAATAATCCTCCATTGTTTTCACAAGAATTTTTTAAAATAGAAAAGGCATCAAGATTGCAATATTCACTCGCCTTGCAACTTACTTTTCCATTTACATTGCATTCACATCTATCGCACTTATTTAAAAAAACCTCTCCTGCATTATATTTTTTATTTTCACAAGTAATATTCTTTCCAACATAGGAACATTTTTTCTTGCATCTATTAACATTATTATCAATATCTTTTAAACAAGTTTTTTTATCAGTATTGCATTGGGTTATTTCATTCCTAGCATCCTTTACACAAGTAGTTTTATTTTTTCCAAAATAAAAAGAACAATCATTTAATTGAGATTTTGCATCTTCAGAGCAAGTAGTAAATTCAGAAATACATTGATTTATATTAGTCTGAGTATTAATAACACATCCTCTAATGCAAGTAGAGTATTCAGAAGCTAAAACTCCATTTAGGAGAATTAAACTAAACACTAATCCAACTAAGATTATGCTTCTTTTCATAAAACTCCAATTATATTATGTTTTTAAAGCATTTTTATCATTAGAAACATATGAATCAATATCCATAATAAATCATTTCAATTTATTACCACATTCAGGACAGAACTTCCAGGAATCATCTAAAACCTTTCCACATTGACTGCATTTTGCAATTGGCTTTGTCTTATCAATTACAGATTTATACCCTGATTTTCCAGAAACAAGCTTTCCAAGAATATTCTGCATGTCAAGAACTCTGGAATAAATTTCAAATCGTGAGTTCTTGATCACTATCAAAAATGCCTTTTCTTACTCTTAATTAAAATTTTGTAGGTTGTGAAAAGAGCATTTTTGAAGTTTCAGGATTATCCTGATACTCTCTTAAATGTCAAGAACCATGGAATAAATTCCGTGGCGTGCTCGTGGTTCTTGAGCATGCTCCAAAATGCCTTTGTCTATCTACGGATTAAAATCGCCCAGGGTTAACAAAGAGCATTTTGGACATCTAAACAACCACTCAAATTCATCACTCCTTTTATTTTATAAATAAAATCAAGAGTTTAAAAAGTTAATTATATCTTTATTAGCCCTAGAAAAACATTTCAATATCTACATCACTAACCCTTTGAGAATAATCCTTAGACATTCCAGAACCTAGTGTATAAAGTGTATCAACAATAAAATCTCCAAGTCTTTTTCTTAACATTTCACTTCTATTCATATGTTCTAGTGCAATATCTAGGCTTCCAGGCAATTCTCTAACTCCTTGATTATCATGATAAAAATCTCTTTTAGAAGGTTCTGGTAATTCATAATCATTTTCAATGCCTTCAAGACCAGCAGCAAGCATTGCTGCAAATGCAAGATAAGGATTGCAAGTTGGGTCTGGTGCTCTATATTCAACTCTAATTTTTTTTGTATTAGGCGAATGTCCTCTGCAAAGAGCAATCCTGTTTTGAAAGTCCCAGGCAATGTAAGTAGGTGCTTCACATCCTGGAACTAATCTTTTATATGAAGTAGGAATTGGATTAGTAATTGCAGTTATTTCTTCAGCATGCTTTAATAATCCTGCAATATATGCTCTTCCATATTTTGATAAACCATCTTGCATATTTGAATCATAAAAAAGATTATGTTCTTCTCCATCAATAGTTACTGCCAGATTCTGATGCACATGCATACCAGAACCATTGACACCTTGTCTGAATTTAGGTATAAATGATGCACGCATTCCATGTTTTTCAGCAACCATTTCAATAATATATTTAAGTGTTACATTTGCATCAGCAACTTTTATAGCATCTCCATGCCCTATTCCTATTTCACATTGATGAGTTGTTACTTCACTATGATATTTCTCTCTTTTCATCCCAGTGATAGAAAGGAAATCTATGACTTCTCTCATTACTTCATCTACTTCTCTTCGAGGAGGAACAAAATAATTAGTATTTGCAAGTCTTGAATCCCTATGAATTTTTCTATGAGGATAATTTTCATCAACAAGTATAAATTCCACTTCAGGAGCAAAATGAGCATGGAATCTTCCAGGTCCTTTTCCAAATGTTTTTGTTACTCTCTCATTCAATACTTTATCCATTGATTCTTCTAGTGTAGAAAGTATAGTCCTTGGACAACCTAGGAAAGGTTTTGGCTGTTTGTCTTCACTCTCAGGAAAATGAAATGCATTGGATATAATCCTTGCTGTATCTGGCATCCATGGTAACATGACTAGAGTTTCAATATCAGGAACAAGAATCATGTCACTTTCTGTCGCAAGAACAATCTTGCCAAAAACAGAAGAACCATCTGTAGTAGTATAGCCTTCTTTATGTATGGTCTCTCTTCTTACAGAAACTTCTTTTTGATGTCCTTGTATGTCTGTATATTGATATTTCAACCACACAATATTTTCTCCAAGTTCTTTTAATTTATCTTCAAGTAGCATTTTAAAGAACAGATATAATACATTTTAAATTTGATTATTATATAGAATATACTTGGATAGGCAATATATGGTATAAAGATTAAATTAATCCTATTAATCAAATTCAAATTTAGCTAAAAGTCGAATTAATCTTTCATCCCTTACATCTACATCTGTTTCATATACTGTTCCTACATATTGTCCATTTTCATTAATTATATCATGATATTTATTATCTATTCTCCACCCCTCCATTCTAAGAAATGCAATTAAAATTCCATCATATCCAGTAGGTATTTTAAAGATTCTCCCTATTTCTTCCATTTTAATATTCATTATAGAACTTACTCTACATACTTATAAATATTTCTTCTGAAAAACAAAACGTTTAAATAGTTATAACATGTTATAACGATATGGAATTAATTAAGAATACTATTCGGGTTGGGAACTCTGCAGGAGTACTTTTGCCTAAAGAATTTTTGAACACTCAAGTAAAGATAGTTTTACAACCATTAAATATAGAGAAAGATGTCTTAGATATCCTATTAAAGGAAAAGGTATTATCCAATGTTTTGGGAGTTTATTTGGTAGGCAGTTATGCAAGAGGCGAGCAAACCATTGAGAGTGATATAGATACATTGATTATAACTGATAACCTTAATAATAGAATTAAAAATGGAAAATATGATTTAATGTTGGTTTCTAGAGATTTAGTTGAAGAAAAAATGGAAAAAAATATTTTTCCATTGCTTCCTATGATAATTGAGGCTAAACCAATCATTAATAAATCTTTATTAGATAATTATGTAAATACTTCTTTGACTAAAACTAATCTTAAATGGCATATAGACACAACGAAATCTGCTATGAATGTCGTAATAGAATATATCAAATTAGCTGAAGAATCAGGAAAAGAAGTAAGTGATGCTGCCTCATATTCATTAATCTTAGGGCTTAGGACTATTTATCTTATTGATTGCTTAAAAAAAAGGAAAAAATATACAAAAAAAGAATTTTTAGGTTTAATTAAGAAAATATCCGGATCTTTGACTGCTTATGAAAGATATCTTGAATCAAAAAATAAAAATACTAAAGAATTCAAACTTCCAATAAACGAAGCAAAAAAATTAATAGATTATAACAATAAAAAAATAAGGGAGATAGAAAAATGGTTAAAGGAGAAAAAAGAGCAAGAAGAAAAAGATTAATTAAAAAGAAAGAAAGAAAGTTTATTGGAAAGGGCTAAAGAGCATAGGATAAAAGCAGAAACAGAACCAGGACGAAAAGATACAACACCTGCATATTGGCTTGGTGAAGCTGAAAGGTTTGAAGAACAGGCAAAAGATGTTCAAGAAATTCTTGATAAACTAGGTAATACGCACAAAGATAATAATACTAAAAAATAAAAACACCTTTACAAAAAATTAGCATTTTTAGTAAAATAATTATTTAGGAAAATGCTGATTTTTTCTGAGAATCGAACTCAGAAGTCCCGAAGGACATGGATTAGCAATATTATATAAAAATGTTATAATATATTATGCATTATAATTATGTTTAAAAACATTATTTGATTAATCTTTTTATGCAAAAAATAGTAGCTAGAGAGCCAAAATACGACGAGGTATTAAGCCAGGTGCCTAATTGGAAGGTTCCTGTTGAAATAAAAAAAGATGTGAAAAGATTCTTTGAGGAATATCAAATAGGAAAAATTACTGATTATACCCCTCAAGATTCAACACTTGAATCATATGTTTATTATCTCAAAATGGCATTTGAATTTCTTAATAAGCCTGTTAAAAAAATAACAGAAAAAGACATAGATAAGTTTTCAAATGCACTAATGAAAAATGAAATTAAATCTGCAAGAAGCGGCCATCCTAATTTATCTGAGTCTGTAAAAATAAAAATTAGAAGAACTCTATCCCAGTTTTTAGAATGGAAAAAATCAAAAGTGAATATTCGTTCATTAAAAGTGAAAGTAAGGCAAAAAATGAAGGAACCTGAATATTTAAGTGAAGCAGAAATTGATAAATTGTATAAATCCTGTAAAAATGCAGAAGAACGATATTTAATTGCAGTCCTTTATAGTTCAGGAGCCCGTGCAACTGAATTTTATAATATTCATTATGAGGATTTCCAACTTCCAAAAGGAAAGGATAACTTTGTTAGATTGATGTTAAAAGAAGAATATTCTAAAAGTAAAGGAAGAACTATTAATCTTTACTATAAAAATACAATAGAAGCTGTAAATGATTTTTTAGAAGAAAGACTTAAAGAAGGTATTAAGCCAAAAGATCCTGTATGGAAAATGTCTCCAATAGCAACTATAAAAAGAATTAATAGTTTTGGAGTAATAAAAACTAAGGTCAAGAAAAAAGATGGAACTGTTGAAGTAAGATATGTAGGAAGAAAAGTTTTAAACCGGTGGCTGCACATGCACTTATTTCGTCATAGTTGCGCAACAGCCTTGGTTCATAAGCTAAACCGACAACAGCTTTGTATTTATTTTGGGTGGAATTTTAGAAGCCCGATGCCAGATGTTTACATTAATCGTGAAGGAGTTAATATGGCAGATGTTGATGAGAAAATGACTCAAACAGAATTAGGAGAATTAAAAGCAGAATTAAACAAACAAAAGTTAGAAAATAAAGACCTTAAAGCAGACATGGCTATCTTCAAAGAACAAATCTTAATGGAATTAAAAAAGAAATATAAAATACAATTAAAAGAAGAGATTGGAATGGAAGAATGAAGATTATTATTCTGTTAGATCCGAAAAGGTTTTTATTGTTTAAACGACATTTCGATTGTCTAATCACTACATAAAGATATTATCCATCATTTGATTAGAGTTAATTCCTGTGGAGATGTTCTTTTATGAAGTTTTATAACCTTCAACATTCTCAATAAATTCTCTTAAATCTGAATAACATCTTCCCAAGAATTGATCATAATGATCAAAGTCATTTAAGAATTTTTTTCTTTGTGAATCATCATCTACAGAATTTCTGACCAAATCAAAAGCTCTTAATCTTACTATTTCTTTAATATCCTCTCTATAACCAATATCCGCATCGAATCTTCTGAAATCAAATTCCCTATCTGCTCCAAATACATTTTGGATCATTACTGAAACGCCAGCAACCCAATTAGAGTATTCCATTTGATTCTCCCAAAGTTTTTTTGCAGAATCAACTGCTGTTTCAACAGCAATTCCATTTTTAGATTTATCACCCTCAAACTGATAGTGACCATATATTTTAGGAACAGGTCTTATGAATCTTGGAGAGATATATCTATAAGACCTTATAGTATATAAAATTATTTATACCGTAGATAAAGCTCTAGGTATGGTGGTTATTAGCCATATTTGTTTACTTCTTATGTTTCTATTAAGAATAAGATTAGAAAAGTTATTTTTTCATCAATGGGGCTTTGAATGTCGAATCTTAGATTTAGAAAACTTTATCGCATTATACAACTTCCACAACTGCCAGGCAATTCTGCAGCAATTTTATGGTGCGCTTAGGCATTTCCGGAAGTTTTTCCATGTTTATATTTAACTATACAATCTCAGAGAAGAGGAACTAAGGAATTAATTTATATAATCTATGGGAGAATATATTAATCCATTAAGGATAAACAAACAAATGGTTGTTTATTATAATTATAGTGGCCTGCGAATCACACAGAAGCACTGCGCTAAACCCTTTTCATAGGGGTTAATTGTTTATACCATATACTAACCCATATACTACGCGCGTACCAGGCTGTGTCACAATTATAGAAAAATATAAATAGTTATTT
>CAYHLB010000017.1:0-12753 GCA_964357325.1 Candidatus Woesearchaeota archaeon | reverse complement strand
ATTAATTACTAAAGAACAAGCATCATCTATTAAATCAACTTCATCACCAGCATGAAGATTTAATTTTTTAGACCACTCAGAAGGAAGTGTGATAGTCAAGGTGTTATGTCCTTGTTTTATTATTTTTCGTTTCATTTTTAAAAACACTTTATATAAAGTACTGTTTATAACTTCACAAATAAATTACATTTCACTATATTTAAAACTTTCCCAATATATTCACTAGTGAGGATATTCTATAATATATTGGGCAAATTGAAACAAGAAATATATTGACAACCAATTTATGATAGATTTAATAATAAACTTCATGATATCTTTAGGTCTTCCAAAAAGTTTGATTTTTATTAGACATGGTGAAACTGATTTTAATAGAGTTTTTGATTTAAGAGAAAAATCAGAAAAAACAATAGAAGGTATAATTAAAAATGGAGATTTTAATATTGAATTAAACGTTCACGGCATAGGCCAGGCAATAAGATTAGGCAAATATCTTGCAAGATTAAATAAGTTCGATTGCTTATACTATTCGCCATATAAAAGAACTGCTCAAACAAAAGATATTATTGTTCAATATTTAGGCTATCCAATAGAATGTTTTGAAGATATTCGATTGAGTGAAAGAGATATGGGTCTAATATATGGGATGCATAGGCAGGAAATTGTTGATAAATTCACAGAAGTTGCAAAACAAAGAGAAAAGACCGAAAGTTTTTTGTTTAGGCCTCCTTCAGGAGAAAGTTGCGCAGATGTAATGATAAGAATTGATAGGTTTTTATCAGATATCTGCTACGAACAATGCCAAAAAAATATCTTGGTTATAAGCCACTTATTGCCAATACTGCTGTCTAGAATGATTCTAGATAATTATGGATATCCTACTTATATTCCCTCAATCTCCAATGGAGAAAGACCATCAAATTGTTCAATGACAATATATGAACCTGCTAATGATAAATTAAAATTAAGAGGTTATAATTTAACAGACCATCTTAATGAGGTTGAAAAATAGGAATATGATTAACAATGCCTCCTCTTGTTCAAGAGCCCTAAGAATATCTTTTGAAATTTTAAACAAATACTCTCCTGAAAAAAAATCACTATTAGAGCAACTCAAGAAAAGAATAATTTCAGACAATAGTATAATAGAAATTCTAATCACTTCAAAAAAAATTATTGAAATAACAAACTATTCTAAAGAAGAATTAGAAATGCTTCAGGAAGTATTCAGGATATTTTCATTTATAGAAGGAATATGTATAAATATTTTAGTTCTTCAAGATAAAATAATATGCTATAATGAAGACTCATTAAGAAAAGAATTTCTCAATGAAAAGAATAAATTAGCCCTCACAAAAGAAGGTCTAGAGCATATTTTAAAATTAGATTATCAAAAATAGCCTTCACATCAATTATGAAATCAAACATAATGAATCAATAAATAAATTTAAAGAAATCTTCATGAATGAACCTGAAAAAAGTTTTTTAAAATGGGATGAAAATAAGTTCTGGAGATCTGGAGAACTTGGAAAAACAATAGAATGCAATGATTTGCCATTAGATACAAAAGTAATTAACACTAAAGATAGGCCAGAAACATTAAAAAAACAACTTATAATTGAACTTGAAAATCAAAAGATTTTCAATCAAAATCTGCCAATAATAATCATAGATGATGAATCAAATGAAAAAATCAGAGAACAATATTTAGGGAATATAAATCATTTAAAGGGAATATATCCAGAATCCAGATTAATTTTTATAGATGGAGAAAGCAAGAAAAAAGATATTGAAATGATTTCAAAAATTTTATTTCCCAAGTTAAAAAAAGAAAATAACTCAATTTTAGAACTAATCCTAAATAAAGGAAATATCCTAGAATACCTTAAAAAAAATGTTTTTTATCATATCTCTGGCATAAGAAATTACACAATTCTTATGCTTCATGCTAACAACATGAACAAAGTAATGAACCTGGATGATGATGCTCCTCCTGAAGTTTACTGCCTCCATACAAAAGACTTTAAAGAATTGTCAAGATTAAGGAAACAAAAAAAAGATGAAGTTTTGAAAAATTTATTTGTTGAAGTAAGTAATACACTAAACAAAGAAATAAATAATGAAAAATCCCTTTATGAAAACTGGGCAATGAATGAAGAATTATTGAAAAAAATTGAAGATAAATATTTTGAATATTCTGAAGATGGAGAAAGTGGACTTATTCCTAAATCAGTTCAGGAAATAATTCCTTTATCAGGACCAAATTCTTGTTCTTTTTCTCAACAAGGCATTATATTTAACAATACACCTGAAGAATTCATTGAAAAAAATAAAAAAATATCTCATCATAGATACCATGATTTAATGAAGGATTCTATATCAGAACATAATATTATCATAAGCGATTTTCTATATCCAAAACCAAGGGAAGAAAAATCATCTGAAAAATTTATGATAATTCCAATCAATTTAATGAAAGGTGCAGAACTACTGGGGAAAAAAGCAAAAGAAACAAATCTTATGATAATGAAAGGAGATTTAAGAGGCACATATGGAACACCAGAGAATAACCTGAATTCATCAGATAAAACAATCAATTATGTTTCATATCCGTTTGTTCTTGACCAAGATACTTCTGCCATAGCCCAGCTTGTTAGATATATAACTATGGATAAAAAAAATATACAGAATATTCAGCATACAAATCAATCAGCAATATTAGGTAGAAGATTAACTGGATTTATAGCAGATACTTGGACAATTTTCAATAGAAATGCATTTGATATAACTATTCCAACTCCGAGCATTGGACAGACATTAAGGCTTGAAGAACCTCCATATTTTAAATGGATAAAAAATACAATTTTAACATTAATGGGAGAAAAAATTACCACTGCTTATTCTCCTGTTGGAGGAGGACAACAAAGGGACATAGGTTCAAGATTCTATGTCATTTCTTTTCAGGATTTTAATGAAATAATAGGTGCCCTAAGTAAAATTTATTATGAAAAAGGTTGTAGCGAGACATTGAATAATTTTAGCAGCAATTATTCATTTAAAGAAGCATGCAAGAGATTTGGAAATAAACTTATTGAATTATCAAGAAATATAAAAATTAATGAAAATGAAAAACAAAAATTAATTAATGAAAGAAAATTAAGGGCTTTATTAATGTCTAAATTAGCTGAAGAAAAACTAAAAATAATAAAACATAAAAGAGAATCTGATATAACCAAGATTAAAGAACTTGAAAAACAAATAAGTGATATTGATCTCATTCTTATCAGATATTCTGAAATGTTTTATTTTTACAAACCAACCCATATTAAAGATAGGGAAAGAACAAATTTAGACGATGATTATTCTCCAAAAACCAGTAAGGATTATTTTTACAAAATAAAGATTGACAATAACTTTTTGAACTGGACTGCAGTTATTCCCAATCTCACACTAGGAATCAGAAAGGATATCTCAAATCCAGCACCAATAAAAAGCAATTGGATTGAAATCAAAAGCGGAAAAATCGAAATTAAAAGAATAATTGAAAAAGAAATAGAAATAGAGAAAGGAAGAAAAATAATCCTTGAAAAAATGCCTGAAAAGAACCAGGATATCATCATTCCATCAATTGTAGAGGAATATGAAGAAGAGTACTTACAAGAAATAGAGAATAAATTACGCAATCAAATAAATAATGATGGAGAAATGATATATTTATGGCCCTATATCCAAGAAATAATGAACAATAGCTTTTTTAAAAGAAAAATCTCAGAAAATTTCAATCAAAAAGATTTAAAAATATTAGAAGAAAATGATTATTTTTTAATTGAAGAAAAAACAACAAAAGAATTTCAAGAAAAGATTAAAAATAAGCTTTCAATTAATGAGCATAATTCACAGAAAGGAGAAATAAAAGGCTCAAAAGAAACTATTCTTTTTGAAGGAATATCTTCAGAAGATATATCCAAATACAAAAATATAGGAAATCAAATAAAATGCGCATTTGCATTTTCAGCAGGAGGTCTCTCCACTAGAACAAATGGCTTGTTTAATCCTGCATTTAAATTTTACATTCCTGATTTGAAAAAAGAATGCTCTTTTTTAGAACTAAAATTTATAGCTGCAGAAAAATCATTTGCTGAAAAAATAATTATTATGAATAGCTTTAAAACAAAAAAAATGGTTAATGATTTATTAAAAGAAAATAATTATTTTAATTATTCAAAAGAAAATATCTGCATGTTAAACCAAAGTGTGCAAATAAGATTAAACCCAAATACAGGAGAATTTCTCAAAACAAAAGATAATGAGCTTATTTTAAACCCTCCTGGCCATGGAGACTTTATAAGATATCTTATTCTAAGCAATACTCTCGCAGAATTAAAAAGACAAGGAATTGAATATATTTTTTATTCTCATCTTAATAATCCAGCTGCAATAGCAACCTCTGAATTAAAAGGATATTTTGCAGAAGAAATAAAAAAAGCAAAAGAACTAAAAAAAGATGTTCCTGTTCTAATGGTCCTTCTTGCTGAAAATAGAGGAGAAAAAGGTGGATTATTCGTAAGTGTAAAAGAAAATAAACAAAGATTTCAGATATTAGAATCATTGGGATTTCCAAAAGAAATAATAGAATTTATGAATTCAGCTGATAAAAATCAACTCAAGGATAGATTTCCCTATTTCAACACAGGAATATTTCTTCTCTCAATTCAAGAATTATTAAATATAATGAATCTTCCAGAAGATTATGACAAAAAATTATCCCATTTAGAGATTATTGAAAAAATCAATTCATTGGATTTAAAAGTATTCATAGACACTAAGGAAGAAATATTCCCTAACCAATCTTTAATTGGATTGCAATTAGAAAGATACCTTGGAGATTACACAAGAATCTGGCCCTGGTTTCCAGTAGTTATTGACAGAAACAAGTATTTTGTTCCAATAAAAACAATTGAACAAATAGATGCATCCAGTGAATATGGAAAAAGAAGCTTAAATGAACTTTCTAATGCATTAGAATATTCTATATGAGTTTAATGAATCAAGGTATTTATTTTTTTCTTAAGCGAATCAATAAAAATATATTCCCTATTCCAACCCATTTTTTTATACATCCATATAATTAGCAAGAAATATATGGACTAAGAATAAATTCTCAAAAAAGTTCTAGTATCTATGGTTGATGAAAACACAGAGGATAAAAAAAATAAAAAAAGAATTTTAATATATCCTATTCACGGAGAAGTTATTCCCCAAAGACTTTGGTATGCATTAACAGATAAAGATTCTCCTGCTAATAATTTATATGAAATAAGTGGATTTGCAGGAAGACCTTCTAAAGAAAAAATAACCCAAAGATTAGAAGATGAAATACAACAAAGAATAAGAATCATTAAAGAATCAGAAGGTACTGATCGTGCATCAAATATTCCAGGCATTCAAAAAGAAATGGTCAGTTTAAGAGAATTTATCCAATTAATAAATAATGGCACAATTCCCTACTATAAACTAGATGACCAAAATTGTACTGTTCCTCAAAAAGCCTATGCTAACTGTGATTGTGTTTTTATTGGAACTAATAATCTAACCCATGTAAAATATGTAGAAGATGCAATAGCTCATGGAAAGGATTTTGTTTGCGAAAAACCATATAATGTTAGATTAAGAGATATAAGAAGAGCTGAACAATTAGAAGATAAAATAAAACAAAAAGAATTAGTTGGAAAGATTACCTGTCATTTTGCTCATAAGCCTGCTTTTTTAAAATTAATAGATAATCTAGAAGGATTAATTAAAGATCATGGAAAAATAAAAAGATTTGAAGGACACTATGAAGAATTTGATGACCCTGAAAATCCAAGAACACTAGCAACATTAGATGCAAATCAAAGTGGTGGAGGAATTTATCTTGATACAGGATGCCATTTCTACAGTATGCTCTTCCAGCTAGGAGCAAATCTAGAAAGCGTAGTTAATGGAACAGAGAAATTTGAATGGGATAGTTTTGGAGATTATAAAACAGATACTTTTGCAAGAGTAAATCATCAACTAGTAAACGGCAATGGATTTTCAAATGCAGATATTGAAATAACTGTCTCTAAATTTGCCCATAAATATGAACACCATCCAAAAGACAAAAATGCAGAACCAAGTAAAGAAGAACATAAAGAATTAATCCTAACTTTTGAAAATGGTTATACTGCTCATGTTCTTTTTTCAAATGGAAAAGTTGAAATTAAAAATCCAGAAGAAATTGTAGTTAAAACAATTGAAGACAATCCAAATAATTATTCAAAAAATGAATATGCTAATGTTTTAGTTGATTTCTATATGAGACTTACCAATGGACAACCACCCTATACTCTGACTGATGTTGGAATAAAAGCATGCAAAGCAATTACAGAAACATATTATGATTTTAAATCAGATAAAACTAGAATTGATTTATATCAAAGATAAAAATGACAAAGAGAAAAGACCTATCCTATTTTGGAGATTTAAAATATCCATCAGACCCTGAAATAAGATTTACGCCAACAAGAGCAAAGATTCAAGAAGACGAAAATAACAATCCAATCCTTGTCAATGGATTACCTAAATGCAGTTCAGCAAATATTGAATATAATTGTTTAAGAAATCACCATGGAACTCACATGGATATGCCGAGTCATAAAAATCCAGGAGGAGAAACAATAACTGACTATGATTTAGATAAATTCACAAATCAATGCATGATGATTGATTTAACAAATACAGACATATTAAAAAGAAGAGAAATACCTTTTGATTACATAAGAAATTCAAACTTCAAAATTCTGCCATATTTAAGTGCACTAATTCTTTACACAGGCTATGGAGATTTAATTGAACAAAATACAGGAAAACTAACAGGGCAAGCAAAAAAAGATTTTGAAGCATCATTTCCATATTTATCTCAAGAAACAGCTAACCAGCTTACAGGATTATTTCCAAGATTAAACATACTTGGCATTGATTCCTGGTCAGTTGATAAACAAGGAAGTAATAGTGAAATCCACAAAATACTTTTTGCAAATAAAACTCTTCCACTAGAAACTCTAGTAGGATTAAAACAATTAATTCCTAATAAATATCAACCATTTACATTATATTGCTATCCAATTAAAATTCCAGGAGGAGATGCAGCATGGGTCAGAGCCTATGCTGAGGTAGAATGTTACATTTAGAAAGAGCAAATGAAGAAATACTAGCTGCCCTAGGTTACAAACCAATAAAAAGAACTTTTAAAGATGTAGCAGCATTACTAACTTCAGAACAAAATAGATTATCTCCATCCTATGATCCAGATGAAGCACCTTATCTTATTTATGCAAGCACCCTTCACCCAAAGCTCCCCAACATAACTTATCTTCCAAACCTAGCAACATCATCAGGAGAAATAATGCTTGCAACTACCCTAGGCCATCAGCACACTCAAAAACAAAAAGGAGATTCAAGACCTTTTCAAGAACTCTATGAATTTCATAATTATGGTGCAATGTTATTAAGAAATACTCAAGGAACAAGATTGCATCTTCTAAAACCAAGAGATAAAATTACAATAGGAACAGATGACAACATGACATTTATTAATTTATCAGAATCACCATTAATAACCCTAGACATGTCAAATCCTAATATGAATTCTGCAAACAAAGAATTAGAATCAAGAATTGGAACAATGATATTAGCAACTTTTTACAATGGAACTTTTAGATTAGAGATTAATCCAGCATATTACTATGAAGGATTATTAAGAACTCCAGTTCCAAAAGCCCCAATTGAAGTAAAAGAATGTAAACTTGGAGAATCATTATATGAAAAATTACCTAACCATAAAAATGAATTTAAAAGTGCAGGAATAGAGCTTGTTGTTGGAGGAAATCTCACCCATAAACAAGAAAGAAAATTCACAGATCCCCTCCTTACTCTTGTCTTAAAAAAAGACATGGCATTGCTTGAAAGCCTAGGATTTCTTGATGTCTTAAACTATCCAGACATGTAAATAACTCTGGGTTAAAAACCCATAGTATACACAAAGAGCATTTTGGATATGTAAAAATATTTTCACTATTGAAGAATATACTAAAAATGAAGTATATTGACAATCAATAAAATCTACATTTGATTGAATTTCTTATGATTAAAATCACTCAAACCTGTGAAAATGGTCATGAAACTCCAATAACAAAACGAACTTCGAAATGTTTTTGTGGAAAAGAAGTTAGTTTTGAATTAGAAAAATTTGATTTTCTTTCTTCAATAAATAAATCTCTAAACAACATGTGGAGATATAAGAACATACTTCCAGTTAAAGAAGAAAATATCATCTCAGCAGGCGAAGGAAATACTCCAATAATAAATCTTAAAGAACTCGGAGACAATCTTGGAATCAACTTATATGTAAAACTTGAAACTGAAAATCCAACAGGAACATTTAAAGATAGGGAAGCCTCTTTTGTGATAAGCAGAAGCAAGGAAATAAAAGAGGATAATATAGTTTTACAATCAACAGGAAACACAGCAATTGCAATGACCTACTACGCAGGTCTTGCAGATCTAAACTCCTATGCATTTATTCCATTGATATCTGCATATAAGCTATCCATCCCTGAAAAAAAAGATAATAACAAAATAATTGCAGTTGATGGAACTCCTCTGCAAGTAAAAGAACTTGCTTCAAAATTCGCAGAGATAAATCATTTTCCAAAAATTTCTCCATTTCATGAAAGATGTGAATGCAATGCTACACAAGCCTATGAAATATATGAAGAAGTCTTAAACAAAAAAATACCAATGCCTGATTTTTACATACAAGTTGTCTCTGCAGGCATGGGACCAATAGGATTTTTCTATGGAGCAAAAAGACTCTCTCAACAATATAACTCAATAAAACTTCCAAAAATAATTTGCATTCAAAATTCTGAATTTGCACCAATGGATAAAGCATTTAAAGAGAACAAAGATTCTCTAGGAGAAGAAGGACTAACTCCTGAATATCCAACAAATAATCCATTTGAACCAACTCTTCACACAACAAATTCAATAGCCTATTACCCTTATTTAAAAAAAGCAATGCAAGAAACAAATGGATTATTTCCCCTAGTAACTCCTGAAACAACAAAAAAATATTCAAAAGAATTTTCAGATGCATTAAAAAAACAAGGCTATGAACTAGCAACAACTGAAAATGCCTCTTTCATAACCTATGCAGGTTTAGTTGAACTTGTTAAATCAGGAAAAATACCTCCAGGAAGCAATGTCCTACTCATGTTAACAGGAAAACGTAAGATACCCAATTATATAACTCCTGATGCAATAATCTCTCCAAACCATGACCCAACAACACTTCTAGAAGAATTAAAAGAAAATAAACTTAAAATAGAAAATATAATCCTTGGCTCAGACATAAAAAGAAAACAACTAAAGGAAAAAATCAAGGAATTGCTTATAAAAAAGAATATAAAATTTATTGATATTGGAGAAGATGATTATGTAGAAATAGCAAAAAAAGTTTCAAACAAAGTCAAAGAAAACAAATACAACAGAGGAATTCTTATTTGCAGAACAGGAATTGGTATGCAAATTGTAGCAAATAAAATTCCAGGAATCTATGCAGTAAAAGGTAATGATATTAATTCTGCAATCCAATCAAGAGAAGTGAATAATTCAAATCTGATAACTTTTGGAGAAGAACCAAATATCCCAACAATTGAAAAAATAATTCTCGCATGGCTTGACACTGCATTTTTAAATAAATATCAAGAAGCTTTTGATAAAATAAAAACTCTGGAAAAATGTTAAAACAGAATAAAGCACATAAAATCCTATGCAATGCAGGAATAAATATAGAAAAATCAGACATATTAAGCATAAAAGAGCACCCAGAATCAACCTATAATTATGTCCATAGAATAAATACTAAAAATAAAGATTATATCTTAAAAGAAGCAAAAAAAGAATTAAAATCAAAAGAATTCAGATCAATTAAATTAAATCATATAAAAAGATTAGAAACTGACTCCTGTGTTTCAGACCTATTCAGGATAATACTAGGCAAAGAAATAATTCCACAAATATATTATTATAAAAAAGAAAAACCCACCATACTTATGCATGCTTTTGAAGGTCATATGCTAAAAGAAGACCTCCTAAATGGAATCATTGACAATGAGATTCTTTATAAAATAGGAAAGATATTAGGCAAACTTCATTCTTCAACCTATAAAGTATTCAGTGAATCCCATTATTTATTTGAGAATAATCAGAATAGGGAAGAAGAACTAAAAACCCATTACATTGCAATAGCCAAAGTCACTCAAGAAAATCTTTCAAATAAAATATTAGAACTAGGTGAACTGCATAGAAAAAGAAAACTCTGCGTAATACATGGAGATTTGACATCAAAAAATATAATCATTGACAATGGTAATATTCATCTGATTGATTTTGAATTGTCTCATTTAGGCTCACCTGAATATGACCTCGGTCATTTCCTGCCTGAGTATTTCCTTGCAGCAGTAGGCATGAATAAACCAAGTCCAAATATTGATAAGTTTTTCGAAGCCTATTTCAGTGAGTTTATAAATATCCCTGATGAAGAAAAAAATCATATTAAAAAAAATGCATTAAAGCATTCTGCAGTAATAATGTTATTCAGATTAGAAGGAATGGCTAAAACTGATTTCCTAGACTCAAATTCAAGAGAAAAAATTTATAATTTTATAAAAAACCATCTGGAAAAAAATAATTTTGAAAAAGGAATTGACGAAGAGTTAATTAATCAATGTAGGGATGAAATATGCAAAATCTAAAAGAAATTATAAGCAAAAATATAATATGGCTTCCATTTTTAGGAACCTGCATA
Source organism: Candidatus Woesearchaeota archaeon (assembly GCA_964357325.1). GTDB lineage: Archaea > Nanobdellota > Nanobdellia > Pacearchaeales > GW2011-AR1 > ARS1285. The sequence continues at coordinate 1,862 of CAYHLB010000017.1, read as the reverse complement.
GCAATAGGTTTTGCAGTAATGCCTATGATTCCTCCAGGAAATTATACTCCAAATTCAGTTAATCCTCAAGAAATAAGATTTAAAGTTGAAGATGAAAAAACACTTATGAGATACAAAGGAATTGAATACCTTCTTCAAAAAGTTCCTGATTCAGAAGAAATACTTTTCGAAAAACATGGCACCTATGAATCTTCTAAAGCATGGGAAAAATTTGCTAGAAGATTAAGTCCAGAAGGTTAAAAAAATATTCTACCCTATCTACCATAGGGACTTTATTCAAAAATATATTCAATAATAAAAATATTGATAATGAATATATTTGAATATCTTTTTACTCTAGGTATAAACATCAAAAAGAAGATATCCCCAAGTCCTTCGGACTTGTACTCCACACTAAAGCTTCAAGAACTTTTAGTTCTTGACAGTGCTCAGAAATTTTCTGAAAAATTTCTGACATGTGGAGTTTGTCGTGGTTTTGGTGAGACTGAGTAAAAAGAAAGTAAGAACTTTCTCCAACCTAAAGGTTGGAGTTATCTTTTTACTCTGGATATAAACATTATAAAAAAGATAAAATGAAAATGCTTGTAACAGGTGGGGCAGGATTCATAGGAAGCCACCTAGTTGATTTACTCATCAACAAAAATAATGAAGTAATAATCATAGATAATCTTTCAACAGGAAAAAGTGAAAATATTAATGCAAAAGCTAAATTTTATAATGAAAATCTATTGAATTTTGAATCAATTTCAAAAATAATTGAAGAAGAAAAGCCAGAAGTAATTTTTCATCTAGCAGCACAAATAGATGTAAGAAAATCAGTTGAAGACCCTATTTCAGATGCATATTCAAATATCCTAGCAACACTCCATTTATTAGAACTTTCAAGAAAAATAAATCTAAAACATTTTATATTTTCTTCAACAGGAGGTGCAATATATGGAGATACTAAAGAAATACCTTCAACAGAGCTAACAAAAGAAATTCCAATATCTCCCTATGCCTGCTCAAAACTTGCAATTGAAAAATATCTGCATTTTTACAAAACAGTTCACGGACTAAAATATACAATACTTAGATATTCAAATGTCTATGGTCCAAGGCAAAATCCAAAAGGAGAAGCAGGAGTTATTTCAATATTTTTGAATAATATGGTATCTGGAAAAAATCCAATTATTTTTGGAGGAATACAAACAAGGGATTTTGTTTTTGTAAAAGATGTAGCCTATGCAAATTTTCTAGCATTGAAAGATAATAAGAGCTGCATATATAATATTGGAACTGAAAAAGAAACAGATATAATAGAAATTTTTTCAAGACTTAATAAATATTTTAAAAATAAATTTGAACCAATCTACCAAGAAATAAAAAAAGGAGAACCTAAAAGAAGTTGCCTTAATATTACTAAAGCAAAAGAAAAATTAAAATGGAAGCCAAGAATCAGCCTAGACGAAGGTCTTGATAAAACCTATTGCTGGTTTTTAAAAAAAATACAATGAAATATATTGCAAAAGTAGACTATGCATGCGATGCAATAAAATCCAAAGGAGCATGGTTTATAATAGAATCAGAAGAACCAATAAAAGTAGGGTCAATTCCATTGAATTTAGCACCTCTGCCAGATCCAAATTGCAGACTATACCTAGGTAGGCAAAGTTGTGATGAATCTAATTGTTTAGACCAAAAAATCCTAGAAATTCTTCCATTCTCAGAAGAAAATCTAGCATTATGTTCAAAAAGACTTGGGGCTAGAGCACAATAAAGATTTCCCTAGAAATCTTTATAACTTCAAGTCATCAGAGTTGAATGGAATAAAGATTTCCCTAGAAATCTTTATAACTTCAAGTCATCAGAGTTGAATGGAA
>CAYHLB010000016.1:0-12833 GCA_964357325.1 Candidatus Woesearchaeota archaeon | reverse complement strand
TTTTACATTAAATAGCGGATTAGAAACGCGAGTAGAGCGATTTGAACTTGGGTAAATTTTTATTTTATTAGCAAGTTCGAATCGCAAGTTCGATTTTGATTTTGATTTCATTTTTAAAATTATAACAATTATTTACATAAATTAATAGGGCTTATTTTATTAGAAGATTCGCACACTCTTCCACCCTTTAAAACAGGGTATATTTCCAGATTTTCAGGAGGAGTTTGACTAGTAATATTATAAGTTTTTTCAGTATTATCTGCAGGAAGAACAAGTGTTGCTCCTCCAGAACCCATATTAACTCCATCCACTAAAGTATTATTTAATATCTTATATGTTTGACTATCTGCTCCGCCAAGAGTAATAACAAAACCATCAAGCAAAGAGCGTGTTTCTGAAAAATGAACCTGAACTCTCATAACATTAGCATTATCATCATAGCAAGTGTATGAAGGATTATTTCTGATTTCAATAATCGGAGGATTGAAAAGTTCAACGCATTTTGATTTTTCAATCTGACTATTGACAAAGTTTATTATAAACATAGAAACAGTTGTAATTGCAACAATTGCAATTAAAACAAGTAAAATTGTTGATATTACCTCTGATTGCGAACGAACTGATGAAGGCATAACCTTGGATAATAACGAATCAGCTCGTGAGTTGCTTTTTTTATTAAAATTTTTCATTTTATTTAAGTATTATGGCTAATTTTTCAGGACAAGGAATTTCTTGCTTACCTAAATTATTTTTACCTTTTCCTTCCCCAAGCAAAATTGGAATTAATTTAATGCTTTGATAATCACTATATTTTAGTATTCCAAATTGATTATCATTCTCTATAACTGAAAGAAAACCTGGATTAACAGAACCTCCTTGAGCAGAGGGTATTAATTTCAACTCAGAATCTCCTGAACTAATATCAGTTAACTTTAATTGATATTGATAAATTGGGACATTTCCTTTATTTGTAAATCCAAAACTAGTCTCATCCTCACTTATTTCAGGAGCAATCTCAATTTCTTGACACCAACTATCAATTGATTTTTCTTTTGAATCCATTGTCTTAGTTACAGCTTCCCTTATAAAACTACTCACCCATAATAATATAATTATTGCTAAAACAATAACAATCATTATTAACAATACTGTTGAAATTACAGGACTCACTGCCTTTTTCCTCTTTTGCATGATTATGAATAAATTTTATTATATAAATAGTTTACTATCAACTGTATTTACTCAGGATTTTAAAGTTTTACAAGAAAAAAATAAGTGGCTTCGCCAACTCATTTTTTCCAAATTATTTAGTATCTTTAATATAATGCAGTTATAGAATTATTGAGAAGAATCTATTTAATCATGCCTACAAAGCTTGGAGTTTATGACTCTAATAAGGATTAAGAATATTTATCTGACAAAGTCGATAAATATGATTGGATGTTTCAGAAACGTGAGCAGGTACTATTAATCCATATAACAATCTTTGAAATCTTCTCTTAAAATATGATTTTTGCATATTTTCCTGCTTTCTCCACTTATAAAAATCTGCATTTTTATTTTTGCAATACTATCCAAAGATGCACCTTTTTTATCCCTATTAGTAAACATAACTTTTATTTCATTATTAGGATTAAGTGGATTTTGAAAAATATATTCTCCAGCAGCAGCTGTTTTAGATCCATTTATATGGGAAACAATTGGATACAAATAAGAACTTGGAATTCCTCCTGGATCATTTGTAACAGAGAGAATTATTCCACTAATATTAAATCTTCCATTATTTTCTAAAGTAATATTAACACTTCCAGTGCCACATTCATATTCATTTATCATAATAGAAGTGCCATCAGGACAATCAACAGGAGAAAAACAATCAATATCATTCTCATTGCAATTAGGAATCTGATATTTTAACCAAGCATAAATTCCAACAGAAATACTTAAAGTTATTGTCACAAGAATAACATAGGAAATGATCTCACTTATACCCATTTTATTTTTTTTAATTTTATTCTTCATCTTCTATTGGTTGTTCAACCCCTCCCGCTTCATTAGGTTTATTAGGTTTTTTATTTTTATCTTTGTTTTTACCTTTTCCAGGTTCATAGTCTGGAGGAGGTGAATTTGTCTCAACATAGATTTCCCCATTTTTTTCATTTGTGAGAACAAAATAGAAAATTTGGCCTTCTTCTAATTCAAATGTATAGGGAATTCCATAGATTACCACAGTTATTTCTTTATCAGATGATGGAGTTATTGGTGTTTTCTCCACAGTAAAACTTCTAGTTGAAAGTTGTGTTCCTACAACTGAAATTCCACCAGTATCTACCTTAATATATTTTACAACAACCAACAATGTCCTGTTTCCATAAACAAAAGTTATATTTGTAGTAGCATAGTCTGAAGATAATCCAAAATAAGCTGCAAAATCTTCTTCAGTAAAATTTTCCATTAATTCAGTAATATTCTTATTATTATAGAGTCCATATTTTACTACATTAGGAGATTCTGTTTCAAGAGTTTGACTTAATTCAATAATAGATTTAGGTTCGGATTTAACAATGCTATATGTCACAACACTTGACATACTAATTACTGCTAAAACAATTATAACTGCTGCAATTATATAGAACTGTGCTTTCTTACACCTTCTTTTAATCATATTAATAATAACTTTTCAGTATATATAAATCTAATTAAAAGACATAGAATAATATATAAATCTGATTAAAATATAATTCTATGATTAATATATTTTTTCAAAAAAAAGTTCCTGTAAGTAAAATTTATCCTAAAATGTGGTTAGGAGTATTATGTTTTCTAATTGGAGTTTTTTTGATACTTGTTTATTTTAATGTAATTCATTCAAGTGAAAAAATCTCTGATTATGATAGATTAATTATTTTATTTATTAGCATCTCATTCGCGGTTCTAGGAATTTATATCATATCTTATAATATAAATAAAAAGATAATAAATTCAATTTTCTCAAAAATAACAATGGTCATATTTAGTCTTTCTATGTTAATAGCTTTTCATATCCTTGCTTATATAGAATATTTAAGAATAAGTTCATTTTATGACATTTTTGTTAACAATAGATGGGTTTTATTTCTGATACTTCCAATTTTTGATTTAATCTTTATTTATGCTATTATCTATTTTATAGTTAAAAAATTAAAAAAGAAATAGTCCTTCCTACTTAATTTTTTTATCAACTATCTCTGCTAACTTTTGAATTTGTTCCAAACCACAGACTAGATTATTTTCCTTAGAAGAGGCTTCTGTGATAGTGATTATTTTTTTGCCTTTTAAGAATTGGATGGTAGTAGATTTTAAAGTAGTGGCTGTTTGATTGGAAACTTTGTCATATATCTCTCCTCCAGCAAAGGCAAGAATAAATGATTTATCTCCAAAATCTTTGCCCTCTTTAAAGAAAGTCATTGAGCCAGATTCATTAGAATCCTTATTTCCTGAATTATAGAACGTCCATGCTTCATCTGCAAAACTTTGCGAACTAAATGTTTCTATTCCTACCGATAAATAATTAGAGTCTGATTCATATGTCCTTTTTCCATTGCTTACATCCTTTTCACAAAGCCATTCTGTACCATTTCGCAAGGTTCGAGAAGAGACATCGGTAGGCTGAATAACTTCCCCCAAATTCATTTCATTTGGCACAAAATAATAGGAATCGTTTATATCATCAGATATCTGAAAACTTGGAGAACACAGGCTTTTAATATCATTTAATGAAATCACTTCTTCACATAGATTATCACTATCTGATTTTGCAGATTTATTCTGCTGCATTATGACTATTATTATTCCTGCAATAATTATTAAACACAATGGAATTATCCAATAACCTTTTTTCATTTAAAGAATCATATCTTTTTAAATTTAATCATAAAGCGCAGACTCGAAGGTTTGCCTGATTATTACTAAAAAGCTTCCTCAAAGCATTCTCAACTTTGCTACCCTCCAAGCATCTTTACTCCTGTTTAGGGCTGCTTCGATCAAGATCTGACCCATTTCGCAAAAGCAAGATCAAAAAGGACAAAATCTCAACGTTTGCATTGAGACTCATTAGCAAGAATCTCACTCGCCTTCTTACAGCTTGCTTAAAGCTCACTAGCAAATTGGGAAGAGCTAACTCCCAAGCCTAGTCTGCAAATATTATCAAGAAATCAGAGTTTATAATTGTTATTATTCACCTTTTACAACTTTTGCGGCATCAGTTACCTTTGCATATTTTCTTTGTATTTCAGGATGACCTTCTTTAACCATTTCTAAAAATCTAGCTAATCTTTCAATATTTTCTATATTAGCACTACCAATACCAGCATAATAAATATTTGAATTCAAATCTAATCCATTTTTAACAGTCTTATTTGAAGTATTTCTTCTTTATTTAATAGGTTTCAATTTCTAAATTCTTTATTCTCTCAAAATGTTTTTTATTTCTTGTAATAAGTTTTTCATTATTTATAATACAAATCCCTGAAATCATAATATCTTCTAAATCAATTATATCTCCTTTTTTAATTAATCCTGCTTCAATTTCTCCTGACAAACTTGCACTATCTTTATCTAAATTAAGAACTATTAATGAATTAATTAATTTTTCAGCTTTATCTTTTTCTTCTTCAGAGGCATTAGTTAAAATCAATCCTTTCTTAATCTCTATTATTGTTGGAGAAGCAATTGAAATAGAATCACTGCCCTTATCTATGCCATCCTTAATTTTTCTTATATTTTCTCTGCCTCTTAATAAATCAATAATAAAAGTTGTTTCTAGACAGACCATCAAAAAAACTCCTCTTTTAATTTTTTATTTCTTTCAATATGAATTTTTCTATTTTTCTCTCTAGATAAACGAATATTTTCTTCAAGTTTATCAGCTGTTTCTTTTGATAAAACTCCAAAAAAATCATTTAATCTTACTTTTCCTGTTAATTTTTGAATTATTATTGAAAAACTTTCATTATTCTTTTTAAGACTTAAAAGTCTTTTATATGCATCATCTGTTATTGAAATTGTTCTTGTTCCCATACATCTATGTATGTGTATGTATTTATATACTTTTCTATAAACTACAGATTTTTCAATAAGACTTATAGAAACAAAATTCTCAAAAATGTGAGAAATATATAGTATTTCAATCACCCTAATCCTTAAAAATCTAAATGTAACATTAATAGAATGCAAAAATTACAAATTTGGGAAGGAACACAAGATTATAGAGAACAATTTGAGAAATCTAAAGAGAGATTTTCTGGAATAAAAGAAAGACTCTGGAAAAGAGATTTTACTTGCACTTATCTTGGTGATTTAAGATTTGATATTAATGCAGAACCTGAAGTCTGGTTTAATGATAATACTCCTTTAGGTGCATATAGGTATTGTAAAACTCCTGATCATGCAAAAAGAATTGCATTAAAACATGGAAGAAGCGGTTGGTGGAGACTAGATGACCTTGATAAATTTGCAGATAAAGAAGGACCAATATTTGAAGAAGCAATGTGGAATTTAGGATATAGAAGAAGAAAAAGAGATAATTCTCAATGGGCAAAAAGAACAAAAAATGATGGTGTTGAAGATTCTAGAAAGGTTTATTTGAATGAAAGATTTGTAAAAAAATATATGGAATTAGGAAATGAAGAACTTGAAAGATTAAATCAATTATGGGTAATGTCCAATGATAGTGCTGGATTGAGTAAGACTTACAATATTCAAGCAGGAAGAACAGGAATGATTCATATTGCATTATGGGCTAATCCATTTGTTGGAACATCTGCTGAAACCTTACATCTGTTAGGAGAGCAAATTAATAACAGAGGACATATTGCAAAACAACAACAAGGATTTTATATGCATGCTGTGAATGTTAGACTTAGAGGTGAAGAGGGTGTTTATGTTAAAGCAGCAAATCCTGATGAAAGTTCAATTGAATGCATTTGGCCTTCACAGATACCTTCTGACAGTATATATGATTTATTTAATGGTTTTATTGATAGAGTCTTGCCAGTTGAAACAACTATAGGATAATAATCCAATGCAAATACTTTAATAACATTAAAATATTTCTTATTTTATCATGGAAAATAAGAAAATAGAGCTCCTTTCTCCAGTAGGCAGTCTAGCTAATTTAAAGGCAGCAGTAGCCTCAGGAGCAGATGCTGTTTATCTTGGAATGAACAAATTTAATGCAAGGGAATTTGCAACTAATTTTAATGAAGAATACTTTAAAGAAGCAATAAAAATATGCAAATCTAACAATGTTAGATTATTTCTTACATTAAACACTTTAATAAAAAATTCAGAAATAAATGATTTTTTTAATCAACTAAAGTTTTGCTATGAATCTGGAATAGACTCAGTGATAATACAAGAACCATCTTTTATAGGTATTATAAAAAAATCCTTTCCAGGATTAAAAATACATATCTCTACTCAAGCAGGAGTAATGAACTCACCTCATGCAAACCTTTTATCAGAAGCAGATAGAATAATATTAGCAAGAGAAATAAATAAATCTAATCTAGGGTCAATAAGAAAAAACTTTAAAAAAGAACTGGAGATTTTTATTCATGGAGCACTATGCGTATGTATTTCAGGAAGCTGTTTATTTGCAAGTTTTGTAGGAAGCAGGTCTGGAAATCGTGGAAAATGTTCTCAACCATGTAGAAAAAAATATACAGAAAATCAAGGATTTTCTGTCCCTAAAAATTTACAATACAAACAAAAATTTTTAGGTAATAATTGTTATCATCTGTCCACAAAAGAATTATGCTTAATTGATAAAATTCCAGAACTTATTAAATTAGGAATTAATTCTCTAAAAATAGAAGGAAGGATGAGAACACCATATTATGTTGCAACAACAACTTCTATCTACAAAAAAGCAATTCAAGACTACTACAATAATAGATTTAAAGTGACAGATGAAATGCGAAACAAATTAGCAACTGCATTTTCAAGAGAATTCACACAGGGTTGCTATTCAGGAGAATTTGTTTTTAATAAAAAACAAGCACATGGGCAGTCAAATATTACAAAACAGGAATATGTTGTAAAAGAAAAAGAAATAAAATTTGAAAAAAGAAAATCAAATATAATTCTTCCACAAATAATAGAAAAACCTTCTTTAAAAAAACAACTTTTAGTAAGAGTTTATAATCAAGATGCAGCAATAACCTCCTCAGAAAATGGAGCAGATATAATCTATATGGATTTGTTTAATAAAGACTTTGAACAAACAAAATCATTAATTAATAAACCATTATATGCAGTAACTCCAAGAATAATGTTTGATTCAGACATTCCAATAATAAAAAAAAGAATAAATGAAATAAGTCCAGATGGTTTGCTTGCAGGAAATTTAGGAATTTTAAATTTAAAACTAGATATCCCAATTCATCTAGATTATAACTGCAATTGCTTTAATGATTTTGATTTAATGTATCTTGAATCATTAAATGCATTTCCAATAATTTCACCAGAACTTTCAATAAATGAACAAACAGAATTCAAAAATAAAAACTTTTCAGTTTTTGTTCATGGAAAAATAAGACTCATGACATTGGCACATCAACTTCCAGAAGGAATAATAAGAGATGAAAAAGGCTTCAAGTTTCAAATAAATAAAATTTACAATGGAACAGAGCTATTAAATGAAAAAGAACTTGGACTTTTTAATAAAATTCGTCCTCTTCTCAAAGCAGGAATAAACAATATATTCATTGACACAGAAACAAACACAGGAGAAATAGTAAAAATCTACAGACAAATTCTCGATGGAAAAACAATAGATGTTATAAAACTCAAGAATAATTATGTTCTTGGATGGAGTGAGCGAGGGGTTTTGTAGTAATTTATTTTGTATTAATCTAAATTTAATTTTTTGTAAATAATATGATCAACATCTTTCTTTAAAATAAATGTTATATTGTCAAGTAATATTGTTTCTTCAAATGACATATCCTCTAAAAATTTTTTAATTCTCCTATAAGATACAGCATCTAAGTCATGTTTAGCAAGTATTATTGCTGGATGATATATTTCTTCATCTACTTGGTTTGAGCTAAATATTTTAAATTCTTTTAATTTAAGATGCAAGTCATCTAATTCATCTGAAGGTTTTACTTTTATGCCAATAAAAAAAGTGCTTTTTATCCAAGGATCAGGAGAAATATTTTCTATGAATTCAAAACCATCTATTTTTATAACAATAGGTTTTATATCTTTTTTAAACTTATCAAACTTAGAGATAAGTTCATTAATTCTTTCATTCGGTACTTCAAACTTTATCCCCAGTTCAAGAGAAGATGGAATATTTAGTCCATCTTTTGAACCAAGCTTTGCTATCTCTCGCTTCAACTTTTCTATATCTTTGTTAACTTTTTCTGGAAATAATACAACAATTGAAAATTCCATATAATTAGATTTTAAAAGAGTTTATAACATTATACATAAAAATGAATGCGGGAGGTAGGATTTGAACCTACGCAGGCACTAAGCACACAGGATCTTAAGTCCTGCCCCTTTGACCACTCGGGAACCCCCGCATAGTAAACCCAAATAATATCAATTTAAAAAAGCTTTGGTTTTGGTAATGAAAACATTTTTAATCATTGTAAAACTATTATAATCATGTCAAAAAAATGTGCCCTATGTAATAATGTAATAGAAGAAGATTCTGGAAAATTAAAAGGAACAATAGTGAAGGCAAAAGATGAAAATAACAAAAATCAGCTAATCTATGTATGTTCTGATTGTCAGAAAAAAGAGGGATGGATTGACAAAGCAAAAATAAAATCAGCTTAAATAGGGATAACCTTAAAAAAGTTTTATCCCCTTAAATTTCTATTTCTTCATTCATAGAAGGGGCATAATTATCAAAACCTAATTTCTTAATTCTTTTTGAAAATGCATTTATTTGAGTTTCTTCTCCATGAGTTATGAAAATTTTTTTAGGTTTAGGGCTAAAATAATTCAGCCATGTAATAAGTTCCTTATAATCAGCATGCGCTGAAAATCCATCTATTGACTCAATCTTTGCTAAAACATCAACTTCTACTCCCAATAGCCTTATCTTTTTTTCACCCTTTTTTAACCAATAACCCAGTGTTCCTTCTGCCTGATAACCTACAAAAAGCAAAGTATTCTTAGAATTATCTATACTATTTCTAATATGATGTTTTATTCTTCCAGCAGAACACATGCCATTTCCAGCAATGATTATGCATGGCCTTTTAATACTATTCAAACCCTTTGATTCTGCTGTTGTCAGTGTATAAATCAAATTAGAATAACTAAAAGCATCCTTTTTTCCTTTAATATATTTTAAAACAGATTCATTGTAATATTCTTTGTGTTTTGAAAAAACCTCTGTAGCTTTCATAGCCATAGGGGAATCAAGATAAACATCGATTTTTGGGATTTGTCCATTTTCCTGAAGTTTTCCAATGCAATAAATTAACTCCTGTGCTCTTTCAACTGCAAAAGAAGGTATCATTAATTTTCCATTTTTTTTATAGGTTTCATTGATTATTCTAATAAGTTCTTTTTCTCTTTCAAGAATATCTGGATGTAACCTATCTCCATAGGTAGATTCAATAAAAACATAGTCTGATTTTACTATTGGATTAATATCCTTGATTAACATTGGATTTTTTTGTCCCAAGTCTCCTGAAAAAGAAACAATTTTTTCCTTGCCATCTTCAATTGCTTTTAATTCAATGCAACCTGCTCCGAGAATATGCCCTGCATTATAAAATTTTGCAGAAATATTTTCAGTAACTTTGAAAGTTTCATTATAAGAGACAATAGAAAAGAGTTTCATTGTAGCTTTTACATCTTCTTCATTGTACAGAGGTTTTCTTGGAGGTAATTTCTCCTTTGCTCTTCTTTTATTCTCATTTTCTGTATCTTTTTTTGCAATATTTGCAGAATCCATCATTATTATCAAAGCTAATTCTTTTGTTGCATCTGTGGCAAAAATCTTCCCCCTAAATCCATATTTTACTAATTTAGGGATTCTTCCACAATGGTCTAAGTGGGCATGAGTTAAAATCATAGCAGAATATTCCTTAGGATTAAAACTAAAGTCCTCATAATTTAATCTTTCCAAATCCTTTCCACCCTGAAACATGCCACAATCAATTAGTATCTTATCACTATTTGAATAGATACTATAGCAAGAACCAGTCACTGTTTTTCCAGCACCTAATATTTTTATTTTCATTTTAATTTTTAACTCTTTTTCTAGATATCCTAAATACACCTAGTTATATAAAACTTTATCAACCCCTAATTTTATAAACATTAATTATCATATTAATATCATGTTTAAACAACTTGTAATAGATATCTTAAAAAAAGAGACGCGATTAAAAGAAGAGGAATTAGTAAATTTAATTGAAATACCTCCTAATCAGGAAATGGGAGACTATGCTTTTCCATGCTTTGTTCTCTCAAAAAAAGAGAAAAAGGCCCCAAATCAAATCTCAGAGCATTTTGCAAAACAAATAAAACTGCCTAAAGAAATAGAATCAATTAAAGCAATAGGCCCTTACCTTAATTTTTTTGTCAATAAACAATTATTAGCTCAAAAAATAATGGATATAAATGGGAAGTTTGGAAAAACTCCAATTGGAAAAAAGAAAAAAATAGTAATAGATTTTTCAGCACCAAACATAGGAAAACCAATGCACATAGGACATATACGTTCAACAATTTTAGGAGACAGTTTAATGAGGATTTATGATTTTTTGGATTACAAGCCAATTGGAATAAATTATCTTGGAGATGTTGGTCTGCACATAGGAAAAATAATTGTTGCCTATGAACTATGGTTAGATAAAAAAGAATTAATAAAAAATCCAGTTCAAGAACTTCTAAGGCTTTATGTTAAATTTTGTAATGAAGAGAAGAGTGAAGTTCAGGAAGGAGTAGATGCAGAAGAGGAATTTTCAAACAATCCTTGGACAATAAAAGCAAAGGAAAAAATAAGGCTCTTAGAACTTGGAGATAAAAAAACATATAAGATTTGGGAAGAAATTCAAAAATCATCTGGAAAAGGTTTTGATAAAGTTTATGATATGTTAAGTGTAAAGTTTACAGAAACAACAGGACAAAGTAAATTTTCAATTAAAGGAAAAGAAATAGTTATGAATGCCTTAAAAAATAATTTAGCAAAAAGAGATGAAACAAATGCAATATATACAGAATTTCATTTGCCAGGTCAAAAGGAAATTCAAAAAAAATATATTTTAAGAAGCAATCAAACAGCTTCCTATATAACTCAGGATTTAGGTGCTGCAGTAGAAAGAGCAAAAAAATATAATTTTGATAAAATGATTTACATCACTGACTTTAGGCAAGCAGGACATTTTTCAGCCCTATTTACAATATTAAAATCATTAGGATATGATTTTACAGATAAATTGTCTCACCTGCCATTTGGAACAGTAAAATTTGGAAACGAAATAATTGCCTCAAGAACAGGAAGCATCATCCTATTAGAAGATGTCCTGAATAAAACAATTGAAAAAGCAAAAGAAGAAATATTTAAAAGAAAAACAAAAGGAGATCCGAGTAAAGTAGGTGTAGGTGCTGTAAAATATATAATTCTAAAAAATGAGCCAATAAAAGATGTTCAGTTCACTTGGGAATCTGCCCTTAGTTTCGAAGGAAATACAGGCCCCTATCTTCAATATTCCTATGCAAGAGCAAGTTCTATATTAAAAAAAGCAAAAAATTTCAATAAATCAGACTGGAATGTTAAATCTAAGTTAATGAGAAATTTAGTAAAAGAAGAAATCCAATTAGCAAAAAAAATCTCAGACTTTCCTGAAATAGTGATAAATGCAGGGAATAAAATGAATCCAGCATTAATAGCAAATTATTCATTTGAACTTTGTCAAACATTCAATGAATTTTACCATAATTGTCCTGTTCTTTCAGATGAAAACAAATCAGAAGAAGCCTTTAGATTAAGGTTAGTGGATTCATTTAGGACATGCTTAAGCAATGCATTACATCTATTAGGAATTGAGACAATGGATGAGATGTAAAGGATTAATCAACAATCTCCAGTCCTTCAATTCTTTCAAAATGTTTTTTATTGTTTGTCTTAATTGGAAATCCTTCCACAAGAGCAGTTGATCCTATCAGAATGTCTCTAGATTCTATGATATTACCTTTTTTTTCTAAGTTAGCTTTTTGTTTTCCTGCTTCTTTTGTATGTTTTAATAAAAAAGAAAATATTTTCAATTTTTTATAAAGTTCTTCAATATCTTTTAATTTTGTTTCAGAGTCATGTGATTTAAATGCCCCTGTATATAATTCAAAAAGATTAATGACACTAATTGCAAATTCATACCTATCTTCATTTTCCTTAATCCAGTTAATAGTTTTAAAATCGTTTCTTAAAATATCTACCAATATATCTGTGTCTAAAAAGAGGATATTTCCCATTTTCCCCACCCTTTTCTTATATCTTTTTTTAATTTATCTGCTTCTTTTTCAGACATTTTCCATCTTCCAGCAAATTCGAGTAAACTGCCTTTTTTCATTTTTTCATTTTTTAGTGTATTTATTGCATCATCAAAAGACACAGGTCTATTGGAATCTTTTTGAATTTCAGCAGCTAACTTCAAAAGCCACAAATAATTCTCTTTGCTTAATTTAATTGTTTTTGATTCCATTTTGCACTAAGTTATTAAGTAACCTAATGTATTTAAATCTTATGGTTTTTGATGTGAAATGAAAATTTGGTAATGTATAAATAAACTGTTTTCTTTGCAATTATCATGAAAAAAGAT
>CAYHLB010000015.1:0-12860 GCA_964357325.1 Candidatus Woesearchaeota archaeon | reverse complement strand
TCTTGATTATATTTTTAATTTTAATTAGTTTGAGTTTTTTTAGTGCTGAAACATTTGATAATTGTTGGCAGTATAGCGGAACTTCAAATGCTACTTGTGTTGTTTCTGGAGGAAGTGGATGTATATGGAAAAATTTTGGACAACAATCTTGTTTTCAATCTGGAGGATGTTGTATGGATAAAGGGTGTTGGTTGTATGAAGGAACAAATGCCTCTGCTTGTGAAAATGATGCTTTAGGATATAATATTGATTGTGTTTGGGATGCATATATGAAAATTTGGTATCCTAATGGAACTCAGGGTCCTAGTGGAGGGTGTATGATGAATTGGTCTTCTGGAGGAACTTGGGGAGGGGTTTCTGAAGGTTGCTGGCAATATGATGGAAATAAGGGTTCTTGTGGTGCACAAGGGGGCAGTTGCAAATGGACTGCAAATAATCAAAATCAAGACCCTTGGTGTTATGTAAAAAATTTAGCAGATGCTCAAAATAAAAATCCTTCTGCAACTACGTTAGATATTGGATGTTGTCAAACAGCTGGTTGCTGGAATAATGATAATAATGAAACTTCTTGCTTATCTTCTTTTCAAGGAAATTGTCATTATACTAATAATAGTTATGGTGGTGGATGGTGTAACACAAAATCTTGCAATGAAATAGTAACTCAAGCTAACTGTTCTTATGCAAAACAAAATTTAATGATGCCTTGCAATTGGACTAATGCTTCAGCTACAACTGGAAATTATTGTTCGGGTAGTACTTATGGGGGCGGGGGATTTGGTTTTTATGAAGATAAAGATTCTTGTTTGTCTGCAGGAGGATGGTATAATTCAACAGGAGGATGTATAATGCCTAATGGAAGTTTTGGAGGAGGAGCAGGAGGGTTTATGTTTGCAGGAGAGGCTCATTGTTGGTTTGCAGATAATCAGCCTAGTGTTTGTGGAAATTTAACTGGTTGTGCTTATTGTGTTGCTGGAAGCGGTGCAAATGGAATAAGCAATATTTCTTCAAATAATATATGTAGAAATAAGATTGTAGGACTTTGTGAAGGGCATGATACTTTGGATGTTAATACTTATGCTAATGTAGATAATTCTGTAAATTTAAATTGCAGTCATATAAGGATAAATTCTGCATGTAATTATGGGCCTTTACCCAATTGTAAGTGGACTAATAGTTCTACTACAGTTGGAAGTTTTTGCGAAGTTGGAGCTAAGTCTGAGAAAAAATCAGCACCTCCTGCACAATATTGTGAAGATTCTGTTGCTAAGAATAACTATACAATATGTATGCAATTGGCAAATGACTTTATGATGCCATGCAAATGGCAGAATACCACTTATCCCATTACTAATTGTACATTTAATAGTAATGCTGTTTTTGGAGGTTCTGGAGGTGAAACAGATTTTTCTATTATTAATAGTCAATTTTCATGTACTTCTGCTGGAGGAACTTGGCAGACTGAATATTATATTGATAGTAATATTTTAAAACAAGATTCTTGGTGTGAAATGACTGGATTTTTTGATATTGATCAAGGAAAAGGGCAAGGAAATAAAGGAAATTGCAATACTTCTTGTTGGGCTTGTGAGTTTCAAAATAATGGGAGTACTTGGTCAACTCTTGCTCTTGCAGAGGCTGCTTGTGGATCTTCTATTGCTATTGGAGGGCAGGCAGGAGGTTGTATGTGGACAAATGATACTACTGGAACAAAGTCTTTTAATAAATTAGGCTGGTGTGATTATCCAAAGGAAATGGAAAATAGTGGTGCAAAAGATTGTAATTTAGAATGTGAAGGATGTAATTTTATGGGAAGTCCTCAATCAGCTTGTAATGGAAGTATGGCTAAGAATGGAACAGGTTGTAAGTGGGTTAATGATAGTAATAATGTTAAAGGAGGGTATTGTGTTGATAAAACAAAGAAAACTTGTAGTAGTGATTGTTTTTCTTGTTATGATTTTACTTCTTGTAATGCAAGTAGTTTATCTTGTGTTTGGGATGATACATTTAAGTTATGTAAATCAAATGGTTTTGCTGGAGAAATTTGTTTTAATGGAGTTGATGATGATTCAGATGGATTAACTGATTGTAGTGATCCTGATTGTGGATTTGATAATTTTTGTGGTGGAAGTAGTTTTGGGGGAGATTGTTTTTCAAAAACAACTAGACTTACATGTAATGCAACTCTTGCATTTGGTGCATTAAATTGTACTTGGATAAATGATACTTGGAATCCAACAGGATGGTGTGATATGCCTGGTGCAAATTGTTGGAAATTTGGCAATAATCTAAGCCTTTGCGGATTAACTCCGGGTTGTACTAATTCAACTAGTTCTATGGGTGGAAATGCTTGGTGTGAAATGAATATGACTAAAATGGATAGTACTGCTTGCTGGAACAAGTCTTCTTATGGCACCTGTATCGCAGCTTCTGGTTGTTCATGGAAAAATAATACTTGGCAAGGAGCTGCTGCTGGAAGTGGTTGGTGTGAATATGGTGTTTTTACAACTTGCAGTAGTTTAAATTTAACAACTTGTTCTTTAAATAGCAATTGTTCTTGGAGACAAGATAATTATTCTATGACAGGAGGATGGTGTGATGTTGCTTGTACGAATCAGACTTGGCAACAGGTGAATTGTGAAAATGCAAGTTTAAATGGATTGTGTGCTTGGAAGAACATGAGTGCAACTTGTCAGCCATCTACATTTATGATGATGGGTGCTAAAGGAAGTGGTGGAAAAACAGGATGTTGGCAATATGATGGAAATCAAACAGGATGTTTAGTAGTGAATGCTACTTGTTCTTATAAGAACGATTCTTTTTCACGGAATAATTTATCTGCTTCAGAGCCAAGTGGGTGGTGTATGGATAAAGCAGAATTTGAACATTTTGGAGAAATGGAAGGTAATGTGATTGAACTTGCAGTTGATAGTGATAATATAATGGGTGCTGGAGAAACAGGAGTAAGTCCTTGGGTTGATTTAGTGGGAATGGGAATGAGGGTTACTGATGTTGGTTTTGATTTTGGAGCAGGAATGTTTAATATAAGTAATTCTATGATGTGCAATGGATTTATGATTGGAGGTGGATTTGGACCTAATCCAGGAGTTCTTTCTTTAGGAACTGGAAATAAAACAACTAAATTTTATTGGTATTTAGATACTAATGGAAATTCAAGTGGAGGATGTCAAGCAGTTCAGGCTTCTGGAAGTAATTTAAGTGGATTTGATTTTATGATTAATTATATTTCTAGGAATACTTCTTCAGGAGTTGTAGAGACTAAGCAATTAATGAGGTGTGCAAGTGGAAATTGGACTCCTACAAATGCTTTAGTTACAACTAGTAAAAAATTGAGTTGTGGAGAGATTGGAGGAGTTATGATTGCAGTGAGTAAACAAGATTTAGAATCTTTTGCAGAATATAATAAAACAGTTGTTATGAGAATTTTCATGGCAAGTGCAAATGATAGTAATTCTAGAACAAGCCCCTCTGATTCATTAGGACTTGGGTATTATACTCCTGGAACAATTGATTTTGGTTTTGTTGATTGTTCAAATCCTTTAAATTCTAAAGATTCTAAATGCAAGAATTTCCAGAAGTTTGGATTTAATGTTTTTGAAGAATGTAAGAATGGAATTGATGATGATGAAAATGGATTAGTTGATTGCGATGATTCTTTTTGTAATTTTATGCCTAGTTGTAATAGTGGTGTTGGATTTAATTTTGCTTCTGATGTAAATGATAAATCAGCACCGGTTGTTACATTCAGTGATGTTGAAAAATTATCGGATTCTGCTTTTGTAAGAGTAGATACCAGTGAACCCTCTAATATGACTTTACTATTTTATAAAAATGATTCTAGTTGTGAGACAATAAATATTAGTATTAGTGATACTGGAAGTGGTTATCTAAGTAATGCTAATTTCAAGCCTTTTCATAGTGTTGATTTAATGATAGACACTTTAGGATATTCTCTTGTTAATAATACAGTTTATTATTATAAAATTAAAGTATGCGATCCTTCTGGTAATTGTGCTATTTCAGCTTGTTCTAATTTTTCTACAAAAGCTACTCAAACAGATAAATCTTTTATATTTAAAATAGAACTTCCAGAGGGTTATACTATTGATATTCCAGCCTTTAATAAAACTAATTATAATTTTACAGAAAGTTTTGGAGGAATTCTTTATGAAGTTGGAATTAAAACAAATACCTCTGTAACAAAGAATCTTAATTTTACTATACATTGTTCTGATATGTCTATTGGATTTTTTGGAGTGAATATACTTGACCCAACTAAAATTGATTTAAGCAGTGCTTTTGTTTGTAATATTACTAATGATTTAATTGGGATGAATTCTTCATTAAAAAAATGGAATAAATTAATTAATGATTTGCACTTAGGCGGTGCTGCAGATTATATTATTATTACTATTCCTGTTGCATATAGTGCTGGCAATGTTTTTAACTGGACTAATGATGTTGGAGCAAGTGGACAAAATGTTAATAATTATGTAAGCTGTTCTGGAAATTCAACTCAAACTGTTTGTAGAATTCCTGTTTCAATGGGTTTTTCAGCTTATACTGTTAGTGTTCCTGCTGCTTCAACTTCTGCTAGTTCTTCTAGCAGCGGAGGTGGTGGAGGCGGCGGAGGAGACGGGTCTGGTTTTACTTATACTATTAGTAATAATAATTTTAAAATAGGATATACTAAGGAAATTTCAAAAGGAGATAGATTTAAATTAAATGTTTCTGGAAGTATGCATTATGTTGCATTAGATAAGGTTAGCAGTTCAAGTGTTTCTGTTAATGTTACTTCAAAGCTTCAACAAGCTACAATAAATATTGGAAAAGAGGAGAAATTTGATGTTAGTGAGGATGGTTACTATGATGTTAGTGTTAAGGTTAATTCTGTAAATCTTAGTGGGAATATTTCAAAAGCTAGTTTAACTATAAAGAGTATTAATGAAAAAATGTCTCCAGATACTATTACGGGAAATGTTGTTAATGAGGGAAGTGCTGCAACTAATGCAGGTGCTGAAACTGCTGCTGGTGATAGTGTAGGTACTGGTGCAGAAAAGGACAAGTTTAATTTATACTTTTTTATTGGAATTTTAATTTTTGTAGTTATTATTGTTATTATTGTATTTTTTGTTTTTAAAAAGAGCAAAAAACCAGAAAAGTATGTTGTTTATAAGAGGGGATAGTAGTTTAAATATTTGTTAATATAATGTTGTTATTGTTAATAAATTAAAGAGGAGTATTCAAGTAGTAAATATTTAGTTGAGAGAGATTTGTAATAAGATTTTGTGTGAGTATTGTTTTATGCTTATTTAATGAGCTAATAATTTATGTCATTATTAGAAATAAAAAATATTCATTGAATTAGTTTAATAAGTATAAATTATAGATGAATTTATAAAACTAGATTCTCTTTTTAAAAAATGGATAGGAAAAACTGGTTAATTGCAGACTTGCATATTCATTCTAAGTATTCTAGGGCATGCAGTAAGGATTTGAATATTGATAATCTTGTTAAATGGGCGAGGATAAAGGGAATTGACTTATTAGGGACTGGAGATTTTACTCATCCTAAATGGTTGGAGGAGATTAGAACAAAGTTAAAGGGTGAGGATGGGATTTATTGGTATGCTAATGAAAAAGTAAGTTCAGATTTTAATAAATCTGAAGAGAAAGGGAAATTTCCTTTTATTTTAAGTTCTGAGATTTCACTTATTTATACAAAGAATGGAAAAGGAAGAAGAGTTCATTTAGTTTATTTAGCTCCTTCTATTGAGGTTGTGGAGAAGATTAATACATGGCTTGATACAAAGGGAAGAAGGGATTATGATGGAAGGCCTATATTTGGCATTAGTTGCAGGGATTTTGCAGCTAAAATGGAAGAGATTGATAATAGGATTGAGATAATTTGTGCTCATAGTTTTACTCCGCATTTTGGTATTTTTGGGAGTGGAAGTGGATTTGATGGTTTGAAAGAAGCATTTGAAGATAAGGATTATATGATTCATGCTATAGAGACGGGTATAAGTGCAGACCCTGAGATGTGCTGGAAAATAAAGGATTTAGATAATAGAAGTATTGTTAGTTTTTCAGATTGTCATTCATTTTGGCCCCATAGACTTGGAAGAGAGGCAACTATTTTTTTCAAAGATAACAAGTCCATTCTTAATAAGAATGGAACATCAGATAAAGCAAGTTCATTATCTGGAGATAATGAAGGTTCAGCTGGTAAATCAGAATATAAATTAACATATGATGAGATAATAAGGCAGATTAGGGAAAAAGATTTTTTTGGAACCATTGAAGCTGACCCCTGCTATGGCAAGTATCATTTAGATGGACATAGGAATTGTAATTTTTCATGCAGTGGTGAAGAGACTAAGAGATTGAATGGAATTTGTCCTGTTTGTGGAAAGAATTTGACAATAGGTGTTGAATATAGGGTTTTTGAATTAGAGAAATTAGGAAAAGCAAATCATGATAAGAAGAAATTTTATTATAAATTATTGCCTTTGCATGAAATTATTTCATTGGCGTTGGAAGTTGGAGTTAGCAGTAAGAAAGTATGGGGAGTTTATGATAAATTGATTGAAAAGTTTGAAAATGAATTTAATATTTTACTTTTTGTTTCAAAAGAAGAATTGGGAAATGTTTTGGATAATCAATTATTAGTTGAATTGATTTTATTAAACAGGGATGGAAAGATAGAGGTTAAGCCTGGTTATGATGGTGTTTATGGAAAAGCTATAATTGGGGGAAGGGAAGTTAGGTTGGAAGAAGATAGTAAATTGATTACTGAGAGTAATAGAGCATCGGGAAATGCTGCAGGGGCAGTTATGAATAAGGAAAAAAATGTGCAGAAGAAGTTGTTTTGAGAATCTTAGATTTCTCTTTTAAGAAACATTTCTACTATATTTTTAGTAGAATATATTTTAATTAAAGATTGTTCTTTTAAATGTGGATCATTGGACCAAATAGGGGCATTGATTGATAATGCGATGGCAAGAAAATCAATATCTTCTGAATCAGAAATTAGTTGAAATGATTCTTCTAGAAATTCTTCATATTCGAATGAAGGAATGAATCTAATTGATTTTTCTATTTCATCTTGCCTTACTTCAAATTCCTGTTCAGATAAACTAGATTTGACTAAACATTCTTCTTTGTGTTTATTAAACTCTTTTTTAATGAATTCTGGAGTAAAGAATTCTACATTTATTGAAAAGAATAAATACGATGCTGTTGAAAAAGGATTCATTATTTGGAATAATACATTGTTATCTAATACAATTTTCATTTGAGTTTATTCATATTTTTTTCTTTTTTCAGGAGACATTGAATTTAGCAATTTTTTTCTTACATCTGGGGAAACCTCTTTAAGTAATTCCTTGAATCTTCCTTTTTTTGCTCTTCTTCCTAAATCAACAGACCATTTGATTAAATCTTGTTCTTCTTTTGAATTAAATCTTTTAAGTAATTCGTGTCTTCTTAATAATTCCTGTCTTACTATCTCAGATAGATTAATCCATAAGAATTTATTTATTTTAGAGTTTGATTCTTCGTCTACTGCAAAGGTTATTGATGCCATGATATTATTCCTTTTTTCTTTAATTCTTCAAGTTTTTCTAGTTCTTCAATTTTTTTAAGTATTGTTCTTCTTGCTAATTCAGCTACGTTTATTTCTGGAAATGTTTCTTTGAATTCTTTTAATAATTCATCTGGAACAGATATTGTTATTTTTGGCATTTTAGTCTTTAAAGTATTTACTTTAATACAAGTAATTACTTTTAACTATATAAATCTTTTGGATGTTTGAAATTAAATCCAGGTTTACTTTTTAATATAAAATAGCTTATTTTTATTTCTCCTCCTCAATAATTAGGGAGGGTAAACAAAAATTAGACAATAATTGATCTAACTTATAAAAAGATTGAAGAACTTTAAACAGAGCAGAGTCATCTTATATTTTAGTTTTCTTTGCATTTAAAACTATATGCTAATAATAAGTACTAGAGGATTTATTTATAATATCTACTAATGGTAAGTTTTATAAATGTGCTTTTGATATATATAAAGATGGTGAACTAATGAGCAAGGTAGATGTGTTTGTTGAAGATATCAAAGGAATTCTTAAAAAGGACACTAGGGGATTGACTATACAGGAAATTTCTGAAAAATTAAATACTTCTCGTATTACTGCTTCTCTTGCTTTGATGAAATTAGAGGGGATGGGATTATTGGATATTAGGATTATTGGAAATTGCAGGTTGCATTATCTGAAGTTAAATAAGGATAAGAATAAAGGGAGGAAGAAATGATGGGGAGAAATAAAAAAGAGCTTGAAGAATTAATTAAAAAAGGAGAGTCAGAGAGTATTGAGTTTAAATCTTCTTTATCGCAAATAAGTGAAATAATCCAAACTATCTCTGGGTTTTCAAATCTTGGGGGTGGAACTATTTTTATAGGTGTGAGTGATAGTGGTAAAATTTTGGGATGCGATATTGGAAAAGATACAATTGAGAAATTAACAAACACTATAAATCAACATATAGAACCTAGAATTCATCCAGAAATCAATATTGAAAATATCCACGATAAAAAGATAATTATTATTAAGATCAATGAAAGTATTGATAAGCCGGTTCTTGCTTATTGCAGGCTATACAAAAGAGTTGGAAAATCAACACTTCTCTCTTCAAGGCATGAATTTGAAAAACTTGTTTTAGAGAAGCATAAGGAAAAAATACAATTTGACAGCCAGATTTGTGAAGATGCGTCCCTAATTGATATTAATAAAAGAACAATAGATAATTTTATTAAACTTGCTGAAAATTCTAAAAGATTGAATAGAACTCTTGGCTCTGTAAAAAACATTCTTGAAAAATTAGGATTATCTAAAAATAACAAATTAAAAAATTCTGCAATTTTGCTATTTGGCAAAGAGCCAAAGAAATTCTTTAGAAATAATATCATTAAGTGTGGAAGATTTAAGGGAGAAGAAAAAGAAGAGTTTATTGATTTAAAAGACTTTGAAGGAAATTTGTTTGAGAATTTAGAATCTTCAATTAATTTTCTTAAAGAACATTTGAGAATGTCTGCAAAGATTGAGGGAATTTCAAGAATAGAGAGGTGGGAGATACCTTTAGAGGCATTTAGAGAGGCTTTGATTAATGCAATGATACATAGAGATTACTTTAATCCAGGATTTATTTATATTAAGATTTATGATGATAAAATTATTATAGCAAATCCTGGTGAGTTGCCTGTTGAATTAAATATTAATGATTTATATAAAGAACATGAGTCTTTTCCTAGAAATCCTTTTCTTGCAGATACTTTCTATTATACAGGATTTATTGATGTTTGGGGAAGAGGAATCTTGAATATTATTAAATTATTGAGGGAGAATAAACTCCCGAAGCCATTATTTGAGCAGTCTGGAGGATATTTTAGAGTAATTTTTAATAGACCTGAACTAGCTGATGGCGGTGTATATATCCTTAAAAAGGTAGGTGAAAAGGTAGGTGAAAAGGTAGGTGAAAAGTTGAGTGGGAACCAGGTCAAGATTCTTAGTCTAATTAAAGAAAATAAATATATAACTTATATTGAGATATCAAAAAATTTAGATATTAGTGATAAAAGTGTTTATCAAAATGTTGAAAAGTTAAAGCAAAAAGGCATTTTAAAAAGAGTAGGGCCTGATAGGGGGGGTTATTGGGAGGTTGTGAATGATGAAAAATAAAAAACAAAAAAGAAGTGAGAGAAATACAAGAATATTAGGTAATGCTAAAATTTATGCGAGAAATTCTTTGCAAGAAAGAAATTCCGGGAGTTGGGATGTGAGAAGAGTTAGAAAAATAATCATCTCAAGCATTGCATACTCTTCTTCGCTTACTTATTATAATACTACTGATAAAATAAAAGAAAATAATCTGGAAATTAAAAGCATTTTTAGTATAATTACTAAAAATTTGGAAAATGCTTTTAATTTTATCCAAAAGGCAGATTATTTTCAAGGAGATTTATAATGAAAGATGAAAAAATAAGCTGTAGGCATTGCGGAAGCTTTGATGTTGTGAAAAAAGGGGTGAGAAAACTTGCTAGTGGCAAAAGGCAGATTTATCTTTGCAAAGATTGTTCTCATAGGTTTTCCAATGGACTGAATAAAAAAAGGTTTAATGCTTGGCTTATTGTTGATGCGGTTTGCTCATACAATAATGGATATAGCTATGAAGAAGTTTGCGAATTAATTTCAAGAAAATACAAAATAAATATTGGAAAAAGCTCTATTGAAAGATGGGTAAAGCAATATAATTTAGGTTATCTTGATATAAGGGATAAGATAGTCTGGAAATATGGAAAGAAATTAATTGTTGAAAGAATGTTCAATCATTCAGGGCTTGTTTATAATTTTAAGCTTCATAGAGGGAAATTAAGGGAATATGGAAAGTTCATTGGATTAAAAAATTTTATTTCTGATGTCAGCAAAGGAATTGATGACAGGATATTTAATGGAAATGGAGAAAGATGCTCGCAAAGCAAGGGAAATATTTATGTTAACACTAAAAAAACTTTCAGAAGTTTTTTGGTGCCCAAAAAATGCTTTAAACATTTTTTATGTGTTAATGGTTCTGAAAATCAAAGATTGAATAAAGTAATTGGCGAGATGCTGAAAATTGTTAAGGATAATCATTCTAGGCATTCTCTTGTTGAAAATTTAATGCTCTGCTGTGATAGAGATACTTTGGCTGTTGAGGTTCCTGTTTGGTATTGGGACAGAAAATTCAACAAAGGAATTTGCGGGCATATAGATGTTATCCAGGTGAAGTTTGGAAAAATATGGATATTAGATTACAAGCCACATGCTGAGAAAGAGAATTTTGAGAAAGTTGTTTCACAACTTTATAATTATGCACTTGCTGTTTATTTCAGGACAGGAGTTCTTCTTACAGAAATTAAATGTGGATGGTTTGATTGCGTGAAAACCTTTAGTTTTAATCCTTTGGAGGTAAAGGTAAGATGAAAATGAAGAAAACAAGTTATATTAATCTATCAACCAACAAAATATTAATGTAAAATGGAAGAAGAAAACGAAACCCATATAGCAATCTTTAATGGTAAGAGAATAAGAAGGAAATTAATTGAGGATAAATGGTTTTTTAGTATTGTAGATATTGTTGGAATCTTGACTGAAAGTTCTCGTCCAAGAAAATATTGGTCAGAGTTAAAAATGAAGTTACTTGAAGAAGGTTCTGAAGTGTCTGATAGAATCGGACAGTTGAAATTGTTAGCTGAAGATGAAAAATTAAGAGAAACAGACTGTGCAGACACCGAAACAATTTTTAGGATAATTCAGTCAATTCCCTCTAAGAAAGCAGAGCCATTCAAAAGATGGCTTGCAAAAGTTGGTTACCTCAAAAATGCTCAGTCAGGCATTTCTGATGGTCCAGAAAACCATGCAAATGAACAAGAAGGTTTTTTTGATGAAAGAATACAGGAAGTTGTAAATTAAAATGAAAGGAAATTCTAAAAAAATCAAGATTTTTGAAGGAAGAAAGGTTAGGACACATTGGGATGAAGAAAAAGAGAAATGGTTCTTTTCAATTGTTGATATTATAGCAATCTTAACTGAAAGTGTAGACTCTTATGCTTATTGGAGGAAATTAAAACAAAGACTTTTAGAGGAAGGAAATGAAACCGTGACAAATTGTCACACTTTGAAAATGATTGCTCAAGATGGAAAGTTAAGAGAAACTGATGTTGGAGACACAGAACAAATTTTTAGACTGATTCAGTCCATTCCTTCTAAAAAAGCAGAGCCATTCAAGAGGTGGCTTGCAAAAGTCGGAACTGAAAGAATAGATGAAATGTATAACCCTGAATTGGCAATAGACAGGGCTATGAAGACCTATTTGCAAAAAGGTTATTCTAAAGAGTGGATAAATCAAAGACTTAAAACAATAGAAGTAAGAAAAGAGCTGACTGATGAATGGGAAAGAGTTGGAATCCAAGATGATGTTGAATTTGCGATTTTAACTGATGAAATAACAAAAGCTTGGGCAGAGCTATCAATAAAAGATTATAAAAAATTGAAAAAATTGAAAAAAGAAAATTTAAGGGATAATATGACGAATCTAGAACTTGTTCTTAATATGCTTGCAGAGGTTACTACAAAAGAAGTTTCAAAGAAAGAAAATCCTGCAGGTTTTCCTGAAAGTTTAGATGTAGCTAGAAAGGGCGGTTCTGTAGCTGGAAATGCAAGAAAAGAAATAGAATCTATGACAGGCAAACCTGTTGTTTCTGAAGATAATTTTTTAGACGAACCTGAAAAATTAAAGAAAAAAAAGAGGAAAAAATTAAATTTAGAGGTTAATGCATAAATGCAAAAACAAAGATAAAAATGGAAAAAGAGATGAAAAAATCAAGAGGTAAAAAGCCAATGTTTTGGAGTGGTCTGGGTCTCGATTCTGGGAAGGAATCTGGAAGGGCTTTTGGTTGGAATTTAAGAATGAAATCTGCTGCTAGGTTTGATAAAGATATTAAGGATAAACCTCTTTTGAAAAGAGGTTTGGGTTTACAAGGAAATCGTGGCTTTATGCCACGAATGTGGGAAGGGGAATTTTATTCTAAAAAAGGCATTGAAAATGCTAAAAATAGCATTAATTTAAATATTAAAATTATTAATAATATTAATAATATTATGAATATATAATATAAAAGAGATGATGAAAAATAAAAAAACAGGTGATGAAATGAATCTAAGAATATTTGGTAATGTCAAAATTATTACGAGAAAAGATTATAATAATCTTTTCCGTGTATTCAGAAAACAAGGCAAGGAA
>CAYHLB010000014.1:0-13550 GCA_964357325.1 Candidatus Woesearchaeota archaeon | reverse complement strand
TTGCAACTCTTGCAGGTGTTCTTAAAAAAAGAGGGCATGAAGTCCTTGTTGTAGATTATGCATTTTTAGTACAAGATAGGGATAAGGATATTTCTTTTTTCATTGATAGGTTTAAACCTGATGTTATTGGAATAAGCATATATACTCCAAATCTAAATGAAGCAAAGGAAATACTTGGAAGAATACATGAATTTTCTCCAAAAATACCTATAATGATTGGAGGGCCTCATGCTTCAGTCTACACCAATGTAATAAAAAAAGATAAACGTATTGATTATATTTTTGTTGGAGAAGCTGAACTCACTGTAATTGCTGTGGTAGAAAGTGCAAAGAAAAATAAATCTCCTCAAATTATTCAGGCTAAAGAAGTGCTTAATTTATATCATGTGCCGTTTCCAGATTATAGTGCGTTTCATGGATGGGAGACAATCACGAGTTATCCTGTGATGACTTCAAGAGGTTGTCCTAATAAATGCAGTTTTTGTTCATCAATTGGATTATCATATAGACTTTGGAGACCTAGAAAACCTGAAGAATGCATAAGGGAATTGGAATATGCAAAAAGTGAAATATCTCCTAATCTAAAATTTGTTGTTTTTGATGATTGTCCTACTGTACATATGCAAAGGTTTCATAAATTTTTAGAACTTTATATTGAAAAAATAAATACTGAACTTGCAATTGTAAATACTCGTGCAGATAGTGTTGATGATAAATTACTAGAACTTCTTAAAAAATGCAATATAAGGCTTCTTTCAATAGGTGTTGAACATGGACATCCTGAGGTTTTTAAAATGGTAAATAAAGGTGAAACTCTTGAAGATGTTGAAAGAGCCTGTGCATTAATAAAAAAACATAAAATAAGATTAGGTGTTTCATTTATCATTGGACTTCCAGGAGATACTCTTGAAAGAACCAAGGATTCAATAGATTTATGTAAAAAATTAAAAGCAGATGTTGTTAGTTTGAATTTTTTAAATCCTTTTAGACTTACTCCTGCAAGAGAGTGGATGGAAAAGAACAATGCCACTTTTTATGATGAACTTGATTACGGAGCTTTGGTTATGCAACCTTTGGAAT
This sequence comes from Candidatus Woesearchaeota archaeon, assembly GCA_964357325.1. Taxonomy (GTDB): domain Archaea; phylum Nanobdellota; class Nanobdellia; order Pacearchaeales; family GW2011-AR1; genus ARS1285. The sequence goes on along the minus strand of CAYHLB010000014.1, from coordinate 12,470 downwards.
GTCCGCAAATTTTAGTTGAAACTCCTGAATTTCCAAAATTTGACAGAGAAAAAGCATTTTATATGTTTTTATTTGGTGTTGCAGAGCCTAGATTAAAGCTTAGATATTTATTAAAAATAATATCAATAGCTAGAAAATATGATTTAAATTCTGAATTTATTAAATGGTTGCCTCATGGAATTATTACAAGTCTAAAAAATAGTTATCATATTGTCACCTATGGATTTTATGTTTATAGAAAAATAGGATTTAAGAATCTTTTAAAAAGACTTTTAAAAATGTATAGGCAAAAAAAGATTAATGCAGAATATCTTAAAAAGACTTATAAAAACAAGGTTATTGATTGAATTCTGATTGATTTTGAAAGTATATGATTGCTACAAATAATCTTTAAATAGTCACAAATTTTAACATAAAAATGAAAAGGGAAAGAGTATTAATTACAGGCGGGGCGGGCTATCTTGGAAGTGTTTTAGCAGGACAGTTGCTTGATAATGGTTATAGAGTTACTTGTTTAGATAATTTTAGTGTTGGTGCTGATGCTTCAAAGTCCTTACTTCACTTGGTTCATAAACCAGGATTTGAGTTTGTATTTGGAGATGTAAGGCATAATGATACTTTGGAAGAGATAGTTCCTAAGCATGATGTGATTGTACCTCTTGCAGGAATTGTCGGAGCACCCCAATGTGATTTAAATCCTGTTGATGCAATCTTAGTCAATAGGGATGCTGTACTGAATATTAATAGAATAAGAAGTGCTAATCAAAAATTAATTTATCCAAATACAAACAGCGGATATGGTGCTACTACTGGAGAAGTTTTTTGTTCTGAAGACACTCCTTTAAATCCAGTTTCTCTTTATGGCAAAACAAAATGCGAGGCTGAGAAGGCATTATTATCTTCTAAAAAACCAGTTGTTACACTTAGGCTTGCAACTGTTTTTGGAACATCTCCAAAGATGAGAACTGATCTTCTTGTTAATTACTTTACAATGGAAGCTGTTAAAAATGGATGCTTAATTGTTTATCAAAAAGATTTTAAAAGAAATTTTGCACATGTTAGAGATGTTGCAAGATGTTTTCAACATTCTATTGAAAATTTTGATTCAATGCAAGGAAGAGCCTATAATGTTGGTTTGGATTCTGCAAATTTATCTAAGCAAGAATTAGCTGAAAAAATTAAACTACAAATTCCTCATTTTAGTATTGTTTATCAAGAGATTGGAAGTGATCCTGATAAGAGAAACTATATTGTTTCAAATCAAAGAATGGAGGGAACTGGATTTAAGCATTTAGAAACAATTGATAGAGGAATTACTGAATTAATAAAAGCATATGGTGTAATGTTTGGAGGAACAGTATTTAGACAGTGATATTATTATTTAAGGGGTTTTATGAAAAGAGCTATATTTTTAGATAGGGACGGTGTGATTTGCAAAGATCAAAATCAGAGAGATCCTAGTAGACGGATTTTAACTCCTGAAGATTTTGAATGGGAGGAAAATGCAAGAGAAGGATTGCAAAAACTTGCAGGACTTGAATATTCATTAATTGTTATTACAAATCAATCTATAATTGGAGAAGGACTTTTAGATGTTGAAATGTTTCATAAAATAAATCAACCAATTTATGAAGAATTAGCAAAATATGGAAAAGAATTAGATGGATTTTATTTTTGTCCACATGTTCCTAAGGATTGTTGTGCTTGCAGAAAGCCGAGATTGGGAATGATGATGCAAGCTAGAGATGAATTAAAAATAGAATGGGGTTCTAGTTTGTTAATTGGAGATAAAACATCTGATATAAAAATGGGGATTGATGCTGGTTGTAAAACAATTTTAGTTAGAACTGGATATGGTGGAAGAGACAATGCCTATAATGTAAAACCGGATTATGTTGCCTCTGACTTACTTGAAGCAGCAGAGGTAATTGTCCAATGAAAGCATTAATTTTAGCAGGAGGATTTGGAACTAGATTAAGGCAAGAAGTTAGTGATGTTCCTAAACCTCTTGCATTAATTGCAGGCAAACCTTTTCTTGAACACCAATTGCATTGGCTAAGAAAACAAGGCGTGACTGAAGCAATTTTAGCTGTTCATTATATGGCAGATAGAATAAAATCATATTTTGGTGATGGAACCAGGGCTAGAATGGAAATAACTTATTCTGAAGAAGATATTCCTCTTGGAACAGCTGGTGCTGTAAAAAAAGCTGAAAAATTTCTTGATGAATCATTTCTTGTTCTTAATGGAGATTCTTATTCTAAACTAGACTTACCTAGATTTATAGAATTTCATAAAAGCCATAGAGGAGTTGCAAGTATGAATTTAACTCCTTGTGAAAATGCAAGAGAATATGGGAGAGTTATTCTTAATGATAATCAACAAGTAACTGAATTTTTAGAAAAAGGTGAGTCTGCTAGTGGACTTATAAATACTGGAGTATATATATTTAATCCTGAAATATTTAGTTGCATTGAGCCTGGGAAAAAAGTTTCACTTGAAACTGCAATATTTCCTGCTCTTGCAAGAGAAGGAAAGCTTTATGGGCAGACTAATGAGGGTTATTTTATGGATATTGGCAGACCTGAAACATATAGGCAGTTTAAAAAAGATATTCTTAGAACACTTATGATTGGAGAAGAAGGAAATGTTAGAGATGTTATGCAGATGATTGGACAAAATGGTATTAATCTTGCTTTAATAACTGACATTGATCAAAGACTTCTTGGAGTTCTTAATGACAGGCTCATAAGAGAATATTTGATAAGAGGAGGTAATCTTGAAGATATGGTTAGTAGAGCAATGGTTAGAGATCCTCTTACTGCAAGGGTTGGTGATGATGAAAGCAGGATTGCTGAAATCTTGGGACTTGGAACAAATCATCTTCCAATTATTGGTGAGAATGGGAGAGTTGAAGATGTTAGATTTTTAGTTGAAGAAGTAAAACCAGAAGTATATCCTCAAATAAGTGGCAGGTCTCCTTTAAGAATAAGTTTTGCAGGAGGAGGTACTGATGTAGCATATTTTTTTGAAAAATATGGGGGTGTTGTATTAAGTACTACTATAGATCAATATTGTCATGCAACAATAAGAAAAAGAGCTGATTCAAAAATAGTTATTAATTCTGATATGGCTGAAGAATTAGTTGTTAATTCTCCAAAGGATATTGTTTATGATAAAAGGTATGATCTTATAAAAGCAGTTGTGAAGGTTGTTGATCCTAGATTTGGATTTGACATGTATTTTCATAATGATATTCCTCCTGGAAGAGGTCTTGGAAGTTCTGCTTCACTTGCAGTTCTTGTTGTTAAATTACTAAGTCAATTGCAGGGAAAAGAATATGATGATTATAAAATTGCTGAACTTGCATATAGGGCAGAGACAGAACAACTTGGAATAAAAGGAGGTTGGCAAGACCAATATGCTGCTGCAATAGGTGGATTTAATTTTATGGAATTCAATGGAAAGCAAACATTGGTTTATCCCTTAAGATTAAAAGAAGAACTTGTAAATGAACTTGGAGAACATCTTACTTTGTGCTATGTTGGATTAGAGCATTCTGCTGGAGAGCAACATGAAAGTCAAGAAAAAAAATTTAGAAAAGATGCAGAAGTTACAGATACATTAACTCAACTTAAGCAAAATGCAATTGATGTAAGGGATTGTATATTGACAAGAAACATTCCAAGAGTTGGAGAAATTTTACATGCTGCATGGGAAAACAAAAAAAGAGTTGACCCAAATATAACTAATGCGAGGATTGATGAGTTGTATTCAACTGGAATTGCAAATGGAGCTTATGGTGGAAAACTTCTTGGTGCTGGTGGAGGAGGATATTTATTGTTCTTCCATCCTATAACAAGAAGGAATAGATTAGTAAGAGCTCTTAAAGGAGTTGGTGGAGAGATTATGAATTTTGGTTTTGAATCAAAGGGCACGCAGACTTGGTATTCGAGGTCTGAATATTAGATAAAGTAATTAAAATAAAAATTAATAGGAATTATTTAAGTCTACTTTTTAAAAAATTTTCTGTTGTTTCAAGAAAATAATCTAAATGTGCTTTTGTTAAATCTTGATGAACTCCAATATGAATCCCATGTGTCCCAATATGTTCTGCATTTGGAAACTCTCCTAGTCTATGGCCACTATAATCTATAAAACTCTGATATTGAGTTGGAATTGAAGCAAATAAATCTCTTGTATCAATTTTTCTTTCCCTAAGATAAGCAACATATTCTTCTCTAGAAAATGCAACCTCTTCTCCAAGAACTATTGGAAATGCATGCGGACCTATTATTTCATGGTCTTCTTCTGAAAATGTATTAAGGGATGGTGCAAATCTTCTAAATCCATTCATTAAATAAGTTAAATTAGCTTTTCTTTTTCCAACAACTTTATTATAAATTTCAATAGTTCCGAGTCCAATTGCAGCTTCTAGTTCATTCATTTTACAAGAATATCCAATTCTATCAAAAGTAAATCTTTGGTCATAACCTCTTGCAAATCTTTTTTCGCAAATAGCTGTTGAAGAATTCATTATACAGGATTTGCATACGCAATTTCTTCCATGTGATCTTAATGACCTTGCAGCTTCTGCAAGTTCTGCATCATTAGTGGTTATTATCCCCCCCTCTAATGAAGAGATTATATGTGCAAGATAAAGACTAAAAGCACCAATATCTCCTATTGCTCCTGCATTCTTTCCTTTGTATTTTGTGCCATGAGCTTCTGCTGCATCTTCAACTACAAAAAGATTATGCTTTTTTGCAATTGCTTGAATTGTATCCATTTCAACTGGTTTTCCAAGCAAATGAACCGGCATTATTGCTATTGTTTCAGAAGTTATTTTTTCTTCAATTTTTGCAGGATCAATATTATAAGTATCTTTTTTTACATCAACAAAAACAGGTTCAAATCCTGCATGAACAACTGCATTTGCTGTTGCAACAAAAGTTAAAGCAGGAATAATTATTTCATTTCCTCTTTCTGCTCCTTTATTATATAGGCTTGCTAGTGCTAAAATATCTGCATCTGTTCCTGAACTTACAGCTACTGCTTCTTTAACTCCTAAAATACTTGCAAATCTTTCTTCAAACTCCCTTACAAGTTTTCCCTGAGAAAGCATTGTTGATTCTAATGCAGAATCAATTAATTTTTTTGCAGTAGGAGTTATTGTTATTGTACCAAATGTATAATCCATTTTATTTCCTTTTTCTTAATTGAAATCATTATCCTGAGCAAAAAAGAAAACTACACTCTTCAGAGTGTAGTAAGGAGCAAAGCTCTCTTTTTCGCTCAGTCTCACCAAAACCCGAGCAAACTCCACATGTCAGGAATATTTTTTATTCCTGAGCACTATCAAGAATTGAAAATTCTTGAAGCTATTGAGAATTTACCTTCTCAAAGCTTTAGTGTGGAGTACAAATACCTAAGGTTTTGGTGATTTGAGTTTATAAATAAATCTATTCTTCATTATAGAGTTTTACTTTTTAATAAATTCCAATGACCCTCTAATGATTTTTTTGTATTTTCTAATTGAATTCTTCTTTTTTCATAAAACTCAGGACTATTAGATTCTAATCCTGATTGAGACATGGGGTACTCATAATCAACTATCACTTCTCTGGTTCTTTCTCTATGAAATACCATTTCAACTATCGGCACATTTATTGAATCCCAAAGATCTCCATATCTTCCATCATAGTCTGTAAAATAATGGGCGAGGTTTCTTCTGAAAATTCTTGGACCGAAAAAAATATCTATTGAAGTTCCTGTAATTTCTTGAAAAAAATTGTTTCCATTTGTTTCTGAATCTCTCTGAAAATCTGGATAAGACTCTAAAGACTTTCTTCTTGGAATAACTAATTCTGCTTCGCCTTTAAGAATTTGTTCTGCGCAACAACCAATATATCTTATAAAGGTATCTTTTTCAGGTTCTACCCAAACAATAACTTCTTCTCCTGAATCATGGGCTAATTGAAATACTTGTCTTCTGCCAATGCCCATTCCTTTTTTTTCTTGAGCATATACTCTAGCATGATTTTTTCTAAAATCATCAATTAATTTTTGTTGAGAACCTTCGTCTACAATTATAATCGGATAGCTGAATTTATCTGCTTCTTTAACAAGATTGAGTGCAAGTGCAGACCTACAAATATCTGAATTTGAATTCGATTTATAATTTGTAGTTGTTACAAGGATTATTTTTTTACTTTCTTTATGAAGCATATTTTATTGTGATTTGTTGATTTATAAACCAACTGTTTTTAGGATTTGATGAATTATAGCACAATAATCTTTAAAACAGGACTTATTTTAAAATGAATATGGATAATTTGAAACAATTGGGCCTTGATTCAATTTCAGGGGAAAAGATGATGGATAAGAGTAAAAAACTAGAGATATATAAAAAAATGTGTATTAATCATTATTTTGAAAAACAACTAATAAGAACTTTTAATAACAGTTTGATAAAATGTCCAATTTATCTCTCTATAGGCCAAGAGAGTATTGCTGCAACTATCTCTGCTTGTTTTAAACCAGATTTTATTTTTGCTCAGCATAGAGCACATTCTACTTATCTTTCTTTTGGAGGAAATATTTCAAAATTAATTGATGAATTGCTTGGAAAGGACTCTGGATGTTCTATGGGAAGGGGAGGTTCTCCTGGAATACAAGATGAAAAAATAGGAATGATTGGACACCATGGATTGATTGGAGAAAATGTCCCTCTTGCAGTTGGCGCTTCACTTGGAGACAGGTCTAAAAAAATAATATGTTTTTTTGGAGATGGTGCTGCTGAAGAAGATTATGTTTTTACTTCAATGGCTTTTGCAATTACACATCATCTTCCAATTTTATTTATCTGCGAAGATAATGATTTATCCATACTTACTAAAAAATCTGAAAGAAGAAGTTGGGAGATAACAGATGCTGTTAGATCAATAGGCATGCCTTCTGTGGATATAGTTGATGACCCTAATTTAATAAATTATTATGTTGAAAAGTTTAAGGATAATCTTCCTGCTTTTATAAATTGCAGAACAATAAGGCATCATTGGCATACAGGAGTTGGTGTTGATAATAAACCAGAATTTGATAGATTGGAATTGTTTAGAAAAGAACTTTCTAAAGAAGGATTAGAATATGAAATTTCTGAAATTGAAGATAATGCTATAAGGGAGATTGAAGGAATATGGGAAAATCACTTGCAGAAACTATAAAAGAAATAACCCGAACGCATCTTGAACAAAATAATGGTTTGATTCTTGGGCAATGCTTGTCTGCTGTTGGCTGGGTTAATAATACTGTTCCAGATTGCAAGAATATTGTTGAACTTCCAATGAGTGATGTTGCTGCTGCAGGAATAGCTGCTGGAACTGCGATAACTGGAAGAAGGCCTATATTTGTTATTAGATTTCAGGATTTTATGTTTCTGAATTCAAGTATGATTGTAAATTTTGCTGCTAAGTCTAAATTTCTTTTTGGTAAAGGAATTCCAATATTTATAAGGGCACTGGCAACAGAAGGACATGGAACAGGCCCTGTTCATTCAGGAGTGTTTCATAGTTTGTTCATGCATGTTCCGGGTTTTAGAGTGTGTTCTCCAATTACTCCTGGAGAGTATAGGGATGCTTGGAGAGTTTTTATGGAAAATGATGAGCCTATGTATGTGAGTGAACATAGAAAAAGTTTTAATCAAATAGAAGACATGAAAGATGTTATTTTAAATGATGCAGATATTACTATTTTTGGTATATCTGCTGCAAGATTTAATGTTATTGAGGCTGTTGAAAAATTAAAAAAAGATGGGATAAAGTGCAATATTATCCATATTAATTGGCTTAAGCCACTGGGAATTTCTAGAGAAGCATTTGATGCATTAAATAAAAGCAACTTAGGGATAGTTATTGATTCAGGTTTAGAAATTGCAGGAGCTTCTCAATCAATTGCATATGAACTTATGAATAAAACTGGTGTGAAAGTTGTTGCACTTGGTGCAATGGATAAAACAATCGGAGCTGCAGAAAGATATGAAAATTGCACTCCTTCTGTAGAAAGGATTATGGGAAAGATAAAAGAAAGCGTTTATAATAAAAAGATTTTTAAAATCAATAATCCATGTTTAAAAATGAAAAGAGCACTAATAATAACTGGACAAGGATATCAGGATCAAGAAGTTATTTATCCATATTATAGGTTATTGGAAGATGAATTTCAAGTGGATATTGCTGCAAAAAATAAGGAAACACTCTATGGGATTCTAGGCACTAAGATGGATTCTACAATTACATTTAATGAAATGAAAGTTGAAGATTTTGATTTGCTTGTATTGCCTGGAGGAGTAAAGGCTTTAGAGAAAATAAGGCAAGAACCAATTGTCTTGGAATTTATAAAAAAATGGGATGAACATGGAAAGATTATTGCAAGCACATGCCACGGTGCACAACTTATGATTTCTGCAAAAATAGTTAGGGGAAGAAAAATTTCTGGATACTATAGTATAAAGGATGACATAAACAATTCTGGAGCAGAATATATTGATGCCTCATTTGTTATAGATAAAAATATTGTATCTTCGCCTCACTACAAACATATGGGGCCGTGGATGAAAGAGGTAATAAAATTATTTAATGAACATGCTGGAAATAATTAAAAAGAGTAGTCTAGATAATGAAAAATTATCTCAAATAAAGGAAATAACAAATAATAATCAATTGGATTCATTTGATTTTTCAGAGGCTGTTGTCAAAAAACCCTGGGGATATGAATATATTGCATATAGTAGTGAAGAAATTTCTGCATGGATATTACATATTAAAAAAGATAATTTAACTTCTATGCATTGCCATGTTTTAAAAAAAACTGCTTTAATAGTGTTGTCTGGAAAGGCTGTCTGCTCTACTTTAGATAAGAGTTATGAACTTAGCGAAGGCCAGGGATTGATTTTTGATAAGGGAGTGTTTCACTCAACTAAAGCAATATCTGACAATGGTATAATCCTTATTGAACTTGAGTCTCCTTCAAAAAAAACAGATTTAGTTCGATTGAATGATTCCTATGGGAGGGAAACAAAAGGATATGAGTTGCAAAATGAAATGTGTTTTGATTTATCAGAATATGAAAGGGTTTATTTTAAAAAAGAAGATATTAGTTTGCAAAAAAGAATAGGCAATATGAATTTATGCATAAGGGATTTTATAGATACCTATAGTTTGCAGGCTCATCTAAAAGCCAATAGGGGGACTCTTTTAATTATATTATCTGGTGAAATTTTTAATGAAAAAAATGATGAAATATTAGTTACTGGACATGAATTAAGGATATTACATTCCCAGGATGCAGAACATATAAAAATAAAGCAACCTGTTAAGACATTAAGTATAATTACAAATATACTTGATTTTGATTAGCTATTTATTGATTTGCTGATTAATTTTCTTTTTATAGCATTAATTATCATAAAATCATTTTTATCAAGACATCCTGTAATTAAAATCAGGACTAGATAGCTTATGGTAAATACTGCTCCAATAATTAATAATCCAAGAATATTCACAGTAGAAAATTTGCTGATTATATAAACTGGAACGAGGAGAACTGAAGTTATCATGAATATCTTAATCATATCTCTTTTAATAGGAATTATTTTAATGTAGTGATTTGTTTGCAAGACTATGATAATATCAAATAATATCATAGATATTGTTGTGGCTATTGCTGCACCAGTTATGCCTGCTGAATTATTTAAGAAAAAAATCATTGGCATTGGAATTAATATGAAATTTAGGACTATGTTAACAAGAGAGGCTAAAATTATGTCAAAAAGTATTATTTTTGACTTACCTATCATAAAAAGAAGATTATTGGATATAAAAAATAAAAATGAAAAAAAGCAAGTGATTGAAAGAAATCTAAGAGCATTCTCAGCCACAAGATATTCTTTTCCAAATAAGATGTTTATGAATACTCCTGGAAAAAGAAGAAGGAGTGCAAGTGCTGGAAGATTAATTATCCAAACCCATTTTCCTACTTGCTTGCTTATATCATTTATTAAAGAAAGTTTTCCCTGGGAATAGTATTTTGTAACTAATGGGAAAAATAGTTGAATAAATATTTCTGAAGAGAGAGTTAATAAGGAAGCTATTGGAATTGCAGCATTATAGAATCCAACTTCAACAACTCCTTTAAAATAGCCCAATAAAAAGGAATCTATCCAATAAAAAAGACTTGAAATGACTCCAAAGAACATAATTGGAACAGAATAAGAAATCAAACTTCTAAATAATTTTTTTCCAGCTAAATTAGCTTTTTTACCTTTGAACATCTCTGGAAAATTTTTCCTGCAATAGATATAAGAACAAACTAGGACTATCATTGTTCCTATTGTAAATGAAAATATTACTGCCATATTTCTCAATCCCATTAATATCAATAGGACAAGAACAGCTAATTTGGAGATATTTTGAATTATATTAAATATCATAGAATATGCTGAAATTCTTTCATAGGCCCTTATTACTGATAGAAATAAACATGCAAATATCCAAAAAGGCAGAGCTATGCTGAATATTTTTAGATAAATTATTAATTCAGTGTTGTGAAAAAAGTTGATGGATATAAATTCTGAGAGAAAGAATAATACAGCTGCTGAAAAAATTGAAGAAATAGACAGAATCCAAGTAGTTTTTCTAATAAGATAATTTATTTCACTATTATCTTTTTTAGCTCTATAGAGAGAAACATATCTAAGCAATCCGTCTGCAAGACCAAATAAAAATATTGCTGTAAACCAGCCAAAAATCATTGAAGCCAATGAAAATATACCATAAATTTCAGGACCTAAAAATCTTGCGATGATTATCCTATAAAAATAGGTCATTATTTTTGAAATTACAAGGCCTATAAATACAATCAAAGAAGTTTTTACTAGAAGCTTTAAAGAGTCGTCTAATGAATCTTGATTATCAATTTTTTGCTTCATTTTAAAAATCTAGCTTATCTATAGAACTACATTATAAAATGGGCTTTAATTACCTTGCGATTTTTATAATCAGCTTATTATTAAGATTTGCTCTCTTGGATTTTTTTAATTGTTCTTGTTGTTGATTGGTCTGGAATTTCTATTCCAAGAACAATTTCTCCACCATATCCTTCAACAATCCTTCTTTCCTCCTGATTAATTGTTTCTATAGTATAGGTTCCGCCTTTAACATAAACATCTGGTTTTAGACGAGCTACAAAATCTTTTGCTCCTTGAAAAGGATAAATTGTAATATGGTCTATGAAACTCATTTGAGCTAAGATTCTAGTTCTTTCTGATTCACTATATACTGGTCTTCCAGGGCCTTTTTCTTTTCTTACTGCATCATCTGAAGTAACTCCTACAATTAAAACATCTCCTAATTCTTTTGATTTTTTTAAGTATTCTACATGGCCTATATGAAGAACATCAAAACATCCATTTGACCAGACAATTTTTTTACTCCTTTTTCTTAATTCTCCAACTATTGAAACTAATTCTTCTATTGGAACAATCTTTCTTCCTTCTGAATCAACCTGATTCCTTAATTCCTGCAATCCAACTGAATAGGTTCCTCTTTTTTCAATTGCAATTCCTGCTGCATATTTTGCTAAAATTGCTGATTCTCCTAAAGATGCTCCTGATGCTATTGCAAGAGCAAGTGTTGCAATTACAGTATCACCTACACCACTTAAGTCATAAAACTCTTTTGTATGAGTGGGAATCTCTGAACCTTCTCCAATGATAGGAAGAAGGTAAGTTCCTCTTCCTCCCCGAGTTATTAAGAGATTTGAACCAAGCTCTTCTCTTAATTTTTCAGCAGCTTCTGGAATATCTGAGCAACCTGACATTGTAAGTGCTTCTCCTTGATTTGGAACTATTAGATAAGCTTCCCTATAAAGGGATTTATTTATGGGCTTAGGATCAATAATCATTTTTTTCCTATAGGGAATTAGTAATTCCATTAAATTAGGGGTTATTGTTCCATTGGCATCATCTGATATAACAATTAGATGAGATTCTTCTGCTTTTCTTAATAGTTGAGTATTTATTTCAGAACTGAAATTTTTTCTATTGCTCTTTCCTCTATCAAGACGCATTAATTGCTGACCTCTTGCAGTTACTCTTGTTTTATTTGTTGTCATAGAATCAGTTCCTAAAAAATATTCAATTCCTCTTTCATCTAGAAGTTTTTTTAATATTTCTCCTTCAGCATCTTCTCCAATAAATGAGAAAATACAAGCCTTCACTCGGAAAAGAAGTTGATTTAGATAATCCTAAAACATATAGCTATTTACCTAAAACTTATAGCGAACTTAGAAATATAATGTTTAGGGAGATTGGATTCGCTTTAGTTTATATGGATTATTTTCCGAACAGAAAATGGTTTTTCCCAAAAGTAAAGAAAAAAAGTAAATACGTTAAATTATTGAGTATGTTTCCTGAC
>CAYHLB010000013.1:0-13854 GCA_964357325.1 Candidatus Woesearchaeota archaeon | reverse complement strand
TATATCGACGAGAAATAACTATTTATATTTTTCTATAATTGTGACACAGCCTGCCTCGCTTGTTAGTTATTGGCATTAATGATAAGAAAAGAAAAATTGGGTTGGCGAATGCTCCCAATTTTTCAGTAAGAAAGTAAACATTAATTTTGGTTTATTCTCGGATTAGTTCAAAATATGGTGAAGAGCCATATTTATTAAACTAATTTATCCTCTTGGCTTTATAATTTCTAGAAACAAATTATCAAAGATACTTTGAAAATTCTTCCTCATTTACCTGTGCTTGTTTTAAAATAGCTTTTAATGTTCCTATTCTCAACTCATCATGCATAGGAACAACAGTTCCAATTTTTCCCTCAGAAGTCTCTTTTTTAATTAACACATGGCTACCTCTTTGTCTTACTGTTTGAAAACCAAACTTATTGCAAAGAATTTTTAGGCATTCCTTTCCAGAAACTTTTCTAAGTGCAGGCATTTGAAATATCGAAAGTAGTCAATAATGATTTTCCTTTTACTTTCAAAGGAAATTCTTCCAAATAAAGTTCTGTTGCTTCTTTAAGGCTCTCTAAAGCAGCTTCTATAGTTTCACCCTGACTTACAGTCCCAATATCCGGACATAGTGCAACATACATGTCATCTTCTTTTGTTAATATAGCATTGAACTGTACCATATATTTTATGAGTTTCTCAAGTTTTTAAGCATTGCGGAGGCTATATTTACAAAACTTTACAATCTTGCTTCTTTATTCCCATAAATAACTTGACCATTAAAATTATTCCAAAGACCTGCAAGTAACGAATCAGCACCAGGTTCATTTTTATTTCTTAAGATTTTTTTCATATTCTTTATTATAGCCCTTTTTGAATTGTTATGAGATTCTAGAGCAGAATTTCCTTTTATCAAAGAAAGAGGAACAAAATTTGAAGGCTCTAAAAAAAGTCTTGCAGTATTATCATTATTTGGTTTAGCACTCCATCTTTCATCAATAAAAAATATAAATGGAAGTTTATATCCAATAAAACAACCATGATTATTATTTTTCATAATTTCAGGTCCAAGAACAAGTCCAGCGTCACAAGACCTTGCATAAATTATTCTTTCCCTTAATAAATTTTCATTTTCACCTACTTTAACTAAAACTTCATCCTTATATCCATAAATAGCATCTTCTTCACCATGACCATTAAAAACAATAAAATTGTAATCTAATTTTTTCAAGATTTCAGAAAAATATTCCCTATTTAAATTATGTTTTTCATTTATTTCTTTAAGTTTGAAACTCTTATTATTTACCTCAACAATTATTTCTTTTGAATAATAAGACAAATATGAAGTAGCATTATCAAAATCAGGTAAAGTTATAATCAAACCTCTTTCCATATTATCAAATAGAATTAATTTCCCTCATAATTTCTCCACTAACAAGTGCTTTCATAAAATTTAAATGCATATCAATTATTTGTCTTCCCTCTTTATCCCCTTTTTTTACATGTTGAATCATTTCCTCTTTTGAAAGAACTCCCTGTGAACCAACAGATATTTTCAAATTAGAAGGTAATCCTGCCTCTATTTTAGTTACTACTAACTCTCTTAATTTTTCATTTATTTCAGCAGAATTTTGTTGTTTTTCCATAAGTATTTAGATAATTCCTATTTCCTTAAGAGTTTTTAATATTTTCTCACTAAGTTTTGTACTCTCCTTAACCTCAAAATAAGCAGTTTCCCAAGTATAAGGCTGTTTATCAACAACAACAATTATATCAGCCCTTAAACTATCAGGTATATTAGCATAAACTCTGATAAATTTCTCCCTATCCAGCTCCATAGAATATTAAAGAGATATTTCTTTATAAAGAGTTCTATAAATCAAGCACTATTATTTAACCATTTGAAAGTAACAACAAACATAAGATTTAAAAAGACTTTTAAATCTATATTTCAGAGTATATGCTACCAGTTTTCCAATAGCAACTTAAGAATAATAGCATATACTTAAATATTAATCATAAACTAGGAAATAACTAGAAATAAAATAGGAGAGTGATAAAAATTGAAATTAAATATACAAGAAGCAAGAATGAAAACAAAAAAAATATCACTGATAGTTCCAATTTACAAAGCAGAATCATTCATAAGAAAAAATCTAGAAGAGATGAAAAAATCAGTTTCTAAAATATTTCCAAACTATGAAATAATTGCAGTTATTGATGGAGAATTAGATAATAGCAAAAAAGAAGCAAGTAAGGTTGAAGGGATAACTGTTCTTTCATACAAAGAAAATAAAGGAAAAGGCTATGCATTAAATCATGGATTTAATCATTGCTCAGGAGATTTTGTTACATTCATAGATTGTGACATGGATATTCATCCAGATCAATTAAGAAATTTTATTCCATATATGACAACAGCTGACTTAGTAATAGGAAGCAAAAGGCACCCATTTTCAAAACTTCACTATCCACTAATAAGAAGAATCTTAAGCAATGGATTTAGATTATACTCATGGACAATTCTTGGTGTAAAACTAAGAGATACTCAATCAGGATTAAAATTAATAAAAAGAGAAGTTCTAGAAGTAATAATGCCCCTCTTATTAGTAAAAAGATATGCCATGGACATAGAATTATGCTTTCTTGCACAAAAACATGGATTCAGAACAGTTGAAGCTCCGCTTCACATAGACTTCCAAAAACTCGATGGAGGAAAAACCTCTGCAGGCAGCCTAAAGACAATCAAAGGAATGTTCCTTGATGTTCTTGCAATCAGATACAGATACACATTCCTGCATTATTATCAAAGAGCATTCCATAAAAATATGGGCTGGAAAAATGGTGACAATTATGATGACATCATAATTCCAGAAATTAAACAGAATGATACAAAATAAATTAAATAAAACAGGAGTAAATATTATTAATGTTCAATAACAAAACAAAGTAGCAATCAACCTAAATAAAGCTAACATGCATATTAAACTTGTCCTACAAACATTACTAATAAACCAAAATGAAAATCAATAATTTTAAAAAAAAGAAAAAGGGTTCAAACAGAGCGGAACCCAATCAACTGTCAATCAATTATAATAATCATAACAAACCGAAATATTTAAATCTTTCACACATACAAAAAATTAATAAAAAAAACAAAGAGGGTATAATCCCTCAAAGGTCAGAACGTGTCTTCCAAGTCATTATACTCAATACAAACAAGTATATAAATATTATTAATAAAAAAAAGAAAGAGGCTTTTGATGACAAAAAAATGCTTGATTTGGCATTTTTAGGTTCTGAAAAACCAAAAGTTTTTCAGATAGCCCCAATAGTAAGGTATAAAGTCTTCACAGATCTTAATACTCTAAATCCAAATAACTATATAAATCTTTCTTATTATAATACTACTGATGCAGAGGATGCCTCAGTAGCCTTAATAGTAAGGCAGCGGCCTGATGAGCCGTGTCTTCACAGACTTCCGGGTGCAAATCCCGGCTGGGGCGGCTCTGCATCTCTTTTCTCTCAAAAATCCCCATTAATATTAAGTTCAAATGGAGGAGTAAACTAAATTATCAATGCATAAGGACAATAAAGTAAGTAAGTAATCATAACAAACAATCTGCCTACCTAACTTGTCCTAAAACATTACAATACATTATCAACATGAAAATCCTAATGCTCGCTTGGAGAGATTTAAAACATCCGCAAAAAGGAGGAGCAGAAGTTGTAACTGACATTTATCTTAAAGGACTCAAACAATTAGGTCATGAAGCAACTCTATTCACAAGCAGATATCCTGGTTCTGAAGAAAAAGATAACATAAATGGCTACAATGTAATAAGAAAAGGAAATAAACTCAGTGTCTCGCTACATGGTTTAATCTATGCAAAAAAACATGAAAAAGAATTTGATATAATAATCGAACAAATCAATACTCTTCCATTCCTAACTCCCCTATTAATAAGCAAAGATAAAAGAGTTCTTTTCTCACATCAGTTATGTAAAAATGTTTGGTTCTATGAAATGCCATTTCCCCTTTCATACATTGGATATGCAATTGAATCATTATATCTAAAATTTTATAAAAATACAAGAGCATTCACAGTATCAAATTCTTCAAAACAAGATTTAATAAAATATGCCAAAATATCTCAAAATAACATTCTAGTCTTAGACAATCAAATTGACTTCAAGCCAATTAAAGAAAACCAAATAAAACAAAAAGAAAATTACATAATCTTCTGTGGAAGATTAAATAAAAGTAAAAGACCTGATGAAGTAATAAAAGCACTTTCAATTTTTCTTAGTAATGTTAATAACAAAGGAGAGCAATCATCAAGCTCAAACAAATCAGCTTCCAATTTAAAATTAATAGTAATTGGCACAGGAAGTGAAAAATATAAACAATATCTACTAAATCTAACAAAAAAACTAAACATAGGGAACAGAGTTCATTTTACAGGAAGCATAAGCAATCAAGAAAGAAATAAAATAATGCAAAAAGCACTTGCAATAATTGTAACATCAATCAGAGAAGGCTGGGGGCTTATAGTAACAGAAGCAAATGCCAACGGCACATTAGCAATAACATATGATATTGAAGGCCTAAGGGATGCAAACAACAACAGCATAGGATTCATCACAAAAGAAAACACACCTGAAGCTATAGCTGAATGTATGGGCACAATAACAAGCAATCCAAAAATAAGAAAAGATAAAGAGCTTAAAGCATTAAAGTTCGCAAATGCTCACAGCAATTGGAATAAACAAGTAAGGAGGTTGGAAGAATGGCTAAGACAATAACCTTTTTTGATTTTGCAAATCTAAATTATGGGGGAGGTTGTGAAAAAAATTTTATGAAATTAGGAAACTGGTTATCCAAAAAGGGATATAAAGTTTCATTTATAACCGCTTCAAAAAACTTAAATGATCAGTTTTCAAAAACTCTTTCTAGTCAAAATTATACAAAAAATATATCTGATAAAGAAATTAAAGAAAAATTTGGAGTTTTGAACTATGAAACTTTTGAATTAAAAGATTTAATTTTTCCAACAAAAAAAAGAAAGATCCTTAGAAATATCTTGAAAAAATCTGATTCAATAGTATCAAAAAATGAAATTTTTGAAGTAGTAATTTTAAAGATTTTACTAAATATACCCTCAAATAAAATTATATTGGGTTTCCATACCCCCATTCATTATCCTGTTATAAAGAGTAAAAAGGCTAAATTGCATAATTTAGTATACAATTCAAAAATTTATTCTTTTTTGTTGAGTAATTCAAAAGTAAGGTGTTTAGTTTTAAACTCTCATGAAAGAGATTTACTCAAAAAATTGGGTATAAACAAAAATATAGAAGTCATTCCAAATCCAATAGATGTAAAAAAATTTTCTTTAAAAAAATATAAAAAAGGGAAAAAGATGAAAATTTATTATATTGGAAGAATGAACGAGGCAAAGGGCATTGATACGCTATATAAATGTATTTTAAAAATATCAAAACAGGTTGAATTTAAAGAAATAGAATTTTATTTTGTTGGCAATGGAGAAGAAGAACATTATCTAAAAAAATTATCTAAGGAATTTAAAAATTGTTTTTTCATAGGTTTTAAACCGGATGTAAAAAAATTTTATCAAAATTCTGATTTGATAATAGTACCATCAAGATGGGAGGGATTTCCCTATGTAGTTTTAGAGGCACAATCCACCGGTACTCCAGTTATAACAACAAACACTCCGGGATGTAGGGATATAGTAATAGACAAGAGAACTGGATGGATTGTTGAGACAGATAACGTTAATATAATGAGTAATAAAATAATAGAAACTTTCTATTTATGGAAAAATTATTATGAAAAATTCAAAAAAGTAGGATTAAATGCAAGAAAGAATGTATATGAAAAATATGAAGAAGAAAAAATTAATTTAAAACTGGAGAAGTTTATATCTAATGGAAAATAAAAATAGTTATATTATAATATTGATATTTTTATGCATTGATATTTTATTAGTTGGAAAAAATTTTCTAATGCCGGGAATTTTTATGCATGGAGATTTAAGCCAACCTTTAACAGTTCAATCTTACATAAATAATTATATATATCTTTTTTCAGATAGCACTTCATTATCAAATCTAGAAAGTATAGATAGAGCTATATTCATTTTACCAATATCTTATTTTTTTAAGATCCTAGGAATTATTGAAGCAAAATATATAGTAGCATCAATAATTTTTATTTGCCTTTTAGTATCTCAAATAAGTTTTTTGTTTTTATTGAAAAATGTTTTTAAAATAAATAATTTTACTGCTCTGTTGTTTTCTTCTATTTTTTATTCCCTCTCCCCATGGGTACAAGAGCAATTTCCAGCAGTTCTATTTTGGCTAGCATATGCTCTCATCCCATTATTTTTAATGTATACTATAAAATTATTTACAGAGAATAAAAAACTAAAAAATTCTATAATTCTTTCTTTAATTCTATCTTTTATTGGAACAACACCCCATTATCTAATCTATTCGGGAGTAATATTTATAATAATAGGATTTTTTTTGTTTTTTAAAAAAAAGTCTGAGATAAAAAAATTTATCTATGACTCATCTATAAAAATTTTTATACTATTTATTGTATTTTTATTCTTAAATTTTTATTGGATCTACCCTACTATGAATATACTAACTAATAAAGTTGCAATATCTCCGGGCTATGATGTTACCGAATCTTCTATAGACTTATTTAGTAGAAATATATCACCCATAAGTCTAGTACAAGGATTAGAACAATGGATTTACTGGTATAAAAACGATCCATTTTTTAATGTTTTATCAAATCCCTTATGGATATTTTGTTCTTTTATACCTCTAGCACTTACAATTTACATATTTTTAAAAAGATATAATCAAAAATATCTATATTTTAATTTATTTGTTTTATTATCTTTTGTATTTTTTATTTTCTCATTAGGAGGAATGCTACCGGGGTATAAATGGCTTATATTTCAATCACCATTAAGATCGATTGGGTGGATATTTAGAGTTCCTGGAAAATTATCTTTCTTTATATGGATATTTTTTAGTATATGTCTAGGAATTTTCATTAAAGAATTTAATAAAAATAAAATTCAAAAAATAATTAGAATATTAATTATAATCCTTTTAATATTTTTTATCTTTCCAAAATCATTTGCTTATTTGGAGAAGTATTATTCTCCAGTAGAATATCCTAATGGATATGATCAATTGTTTGAGTATTTAAATAACTATTCTAACGGAGATAAAACAATATTTTTAGCCCCATATCAGTATAGCATGGGACAAAACAGTTTAAATTACGAAGTATCTTTTACATGGAACAAAGATAGAGTTGCTACTAATTTTCCAGCTTGTTCATCTGAACCAGGAATTTTCTATTACCATTTAACCTATAGAAATTGGCAAAACACTATCTTTCAAGAGATTTATCCAGAATTTATCGGTAAAGATCCAAATGAAGGAATTCCTAACAAAATTGGAAGAGATTATTTATCCTACGTAAATGTAAAATATCTTGTGTTTCATAACGACCTTGTTGGAAGTGAAAATAAAGGAAATGAAGCAGTAAATATCCTTAAGAATAAAACTGATTTAATATTTATAAAGAAATTTGGAGATTCTATATTTTTATTTGAAAATCCATACTTAAAAAATGTATTATATACCGATAACCCTAATGAAGAAATAAATATCACCAAAATAGATCCTACAAAGTATGAATTTAAAGCGAGTATTAATAATCCTTCTTATATCTACTTCGCACAAACTTTTGATCCACTATGGAAAATGAAAATAAATAATAAAATTATATCTCCAGAAAAAGATGAAAATCTAGATTTAATCAAGTTTAAAGTTGAAGAAAAGGGAGAAATATCGGGAGAGATATTTTATTTTCCACAAGCATATTACAATGAAGGATTGGTAATCTCGGGGATAACCTTTGTTACATTTCTTATTTATTTGATGGTCAGTTATATAATTCAAAGGAGAAAGAAAAGAATCGAAGTTTACTAAAAAGCAAACTTTAAATAACTAATATTTATTACTCTATGCGAGTAAAAATCCACAAGGAAGAGAGTTCTGTGATAACTCAAATAATACAAATGAAAATAAAAAAATCAACAAGATACATATTAGCAACAATATTAATTATAATTATGATTATCATAATAAGCAGTTTAATTTTAAGATATCATGTAAAACCTCGAGAGGTATATTATATAGAAAAGATGGACCATATCGAAGATGGAGGATTTGAAAATTTTAATAGTAGCTCAGCAGGAGATTGTTGTAATGCCAATCCCAATAAATCATTAGTTTATGCTTCAAAATCAAAAGATGCTATAGAAGGAGAATATTCTTTAAATTTAACTTCAGAAAACCAATGTTCTTGTACATTTAAAAGTGTCCAAAAATTTGATAGAGAAAGTCAATATCTATTGTTTTTTTATTATAAAGGATATAGTCCAAGATTGTGTGTTTGGGCAGGAGGTGATCAAAATTGTATAAAAAACGATCGTTTAATTGGATCAAAGGAATGGAAAAAATACATCAAAATTATTACTTTTACTAATAAATCAATAGACTCAAATATAGTCTTTTATGCAGATTCTGATGGAACAGAAACCACTACAAACTTATACGACGATTTACAATTCCATCAACTCGTGCAGATGGACACATCTTATACCTTCAAACCAAATGAACAATACATCATAAAAACTGACTCTTCAAATATCGTCCACAACGGCGACCCTCTTAATGAGGCAGGTTATTACCTCCTAACAGGCAAACCTGACATAACTCTAAGATTTCCATGGCCAGAACTTATCCTTCTTCTTTTTATGATGCTTGTAGTAATAAGATTGCTTTTCAAAAAGCAAACTGTTGGAACTGAAAAAGCTGTTGCAGATACTGTTAGAACAAGATAACTACCTAGCTAATCTACTTACTACTTCGCTTTATTATTGAACATTACCAAAACAAACCTAAAAACGTAACATTTATATAGCATATGATACCTTATTATTACATATGATACAAAAATGTAGCCTATTAAAAGTATTAGAAGTTTTCTTTAAAGAACCAACAAACATACACTTCATTAGAGAAATAGGTAGGGAGATAGACTTAGCAGCAACATCTACAAAAAACAATATAAATCAGTTACTAAAAGAAGGCTTGATAATAGAGAAGAAATCAAAGCCATTTAATGGGTATGTTGCAAATAGAGATAATGAAGATTTTATTTTTTATAAAAAGGCCTATAATTTGTTTAGCTTAAATAAACTAAAAAAAATATTAAATGAAGAACTTCATCCAAAATCCATAGTTTTATTTGGCTCTTATTCAAGAGGAGAAGATATTGAATCAAGCGATATAGACCTATTAATTATTTCAAAAGTAAAAAAACAAATCGAACTCGAATCATTAGAAAAAGAATTAAATAGAAAAATCAGTATTATGATTTTAGAAGATATTAATAAACTTGAAGAAAATATTATAAAAAAGATTTATAATGGAATTGTTTTATCAGGAGAAATATGATGGAAGATGAAATATTTAAGATAAGTAAAGATATTAGCAGGGCAAGAGATTTATTTCAAATCTCCAAAGAAAGACTAGAGATAATAGAAATTTTACCAAAAGATAAAACCTACAAAATTATTGAAGAATATTATGAAATAATTTTAGAATTAATGACTGTTATAATGTATCTTGATGGTTATAAAACCTTAAGCCATATAAAAGTTTTGGAATATGTTTCAAAAAAATATGATGTTCTTTCAAACAATCAAGTTCAAATAATAGACACATTAAGAAAATTTAGGCATGGAATTGTTTATTATGGGAAAAAAGTAAGTAATGAATATCTGATAAACTATCAAGAAGAAATTACTAAAATAGTGAAGTCCTTAGATAATCTAGTAGATTCAAAATTTAAAAATGAGATTGATTAAACCGTCACAAATCTCTACGACAACCTTCAAGTCCACCAACTTATCCAAATGGATACTACCTATAAGTTCAAAGATAATGAACAATACATCATAAAAACCGACCCCTCAAACGTAGTCCACAACGGCGACCCCCTTAATGACCAAGGCTACTACCTCATAACCGGCAAACCAGACATAACCTTAAGATTCCCATGGCCAGAACTTATACTTCTCCTTTTTATGATGCTTGTGGTAATAAGGTTCTTGTTTAAGAAACAAGATGCAAACACTGAAAAAGATTCTATAAAACACATTAAAAGAATTTGATTCATTATTCTGCTCATCTACTTAACTTTATCATCGTACATTACCAAAACTAAAACAAGCCCACCAAAAATTATAAATATTCCAATGTATTACATATATTAAGGATACTCCTGATCTGGCTCGAGCGAAAGCGATAGAGCCTTGCAGAGCTTAGGGGGTTCAATGCCCCAATCCTTAACTAAATTATCTTGCTGATTATTTCAATTAGTTCTTCTATGTCTTCTTTATGATAATTCAGCAATTATTAACACTACTTTCAATAATTTCAGAAATACTTCTTCCTGTTTTTTCCTTCATAGACTTTAATTTATTAATAGTTCTAACAGATAAAGTTACATCTATTCTTTTTCTTTGAGAAGGGATTTCTCTAGTTCTATCATAAGACTCAAGAGCATCAAAAAGCTCCCTATACTTATTCAAAATATAACTTATTTTCTTTTGTTTCATGTTGAGTTTACCTTACACAATTTTTAATTCTCCATTCAATATTTCTTATTTCGCTAATATTATTTTTTGCAATTGAAATTATTTGCTCAAGAAGCAAATCTCTATCAACTTGCTTTTTATTTTCCTCTGCAAAATTAAGGCATAAAAACATTGCAGTCCTCTTATTCCCATCTGAAAAAGGATGATCAACAAGGATTGCTCTTAATAAATATGCCAATTTCTTATAATCTCCGAGCCTATTATTATTCTGCATGTCTATAGCATAGTCTAAGCTAGAATCATTCCTCAAGTTTCCACCAAAACCTTGATTTATTCTTATCAAATCTTCCTTACCAATATCCATACACATAATTAATGGTAATGGATTTATAAATCTTTGCTTTTTAATTTTCCAACGAGCAATACGTAATCCAAACCGACCCCTCAAACGTCGTCCATAACGGTCGAGTGTTTTAGCGATGGCAAAAATAAAAGAATTACGAGATGAAACAGGAGATAGACCCTCTTAATGATGCAGGTTACTACCTAGTAACCGGCAAACCAGACATAACTCTAAGATTCCCCTGGCCAGAGCTTATCCTCCTTCTTTTCATGATGCTTGTGGTAATAAGATTGCTTTTTAAAAAAGAAGTCGTTAGAACAGAAAAAGCTGTTGCAAGAGACATTAAGAGAATTGAGTCTGCTATGAGATACGAATGATTATACGCTTATTTAAAATAAGCCACCTATAATTATACAGAGACCATATTCTTGCTATAAGGAATAACTAAATTACTTTTTACAACATCTTCCTTAGTTATTAAATTAATATTAATAGAGGTATATGAAGGAGAATAAATCATTTTAAGTTGAGCATTTTTAACACTCTTAAGTGTTTTATTGAGTTTAGAGAAGAATTCAGTAGCATTAAAAATCTCAAGGCCAGATATCTTCCCATTATTGTCAATATCAACAATAATATCCCCTGATGGTAAGGATAAATCTATGCTAAACTTAACAATTTCTGCACTTCCAAGATATAAAATGTCTTCTATTTCATCATAAGAGACTTCGAAATTTTTTTCCATTTTTCTTTAAGCTTTTTATTGGTTTTATAAGCACTTACAACCTTTAAAATCTTTCCATCATTGTTTATATCCTCTTTTACAACAATAATTAAATCATATCTATTGCTTATTTCATAAACTATTTTGAACCTTATCCAACCATTAATTTGTTTTTCAACAAAATAGAATTTCTCATTAAATATAAAATTTTTAATTTTATCTTCAGGTATGTCTCTTTTACCTTGATTGATATACTTTATGTAATGAGGACTTATATTTACATCATTTAGATTATATTTCTCAAGAATATTTTTCATTTCTTCTAAAGAAAAATTTTTTCTAATCATTCTTTCTCCCAAATAAATATTCCATTATTCAACTAAAAAGTTTAGATATTAAATATTTATGTAAACTCTTAAGACTATAACAACAAACCTCTATGATGATCTTCAAGTCCATCAACTTGTCCAAATGGACACAGCCTACAACTTCAAAGATAATGAGCAATACATCATCAAAACCGACCCCTCAAACATAGTCCGCAAGGGTCGAGTGTTTCAACTTGACAGAAATCAATTATAACAAGGTGAAACAGGAGATAGACCCTCTAAATGATGAAGGTTATTATCTCGTAACCGGCAAGCCAGACATAACTCTAAGATTCCCCTGGCCAGAGCTTATCCTCCTTCTTTTCATGATGCTTGTGGTAATAAGATTGCTTTTTAAAAGACAAGATGCAAACACTGAAAAAGATTCTATAAAACACATTAGAAGAATTTAAACTCCTATTCTGCTTATCCTAGTTTTACTTTACATTAGCTACCAAGATTCTCATTCATCAAAACATTTATATACCATTAGTGTATATTTATACACTATAGGTGTATAAGAATATATTGAATATGTTAACATTAAATGAGAAGAAAGTTTTGAGAGTACTATTAACCTTATTTGGAGAAAGTTATTCAATTAATCAAATTGCCAAAAAATGTGCTATTACTCCTAATGGCACTCTGAAAATACTTAGAAAATTTGAAAAAGAGGGGCTACTACAATCAAAAAAAATAGCTAATATTTTATCCTATTTCCTAGATTTCAATAATGAAAAAACAAAAAATATTCTTGAACTAGCCTTAAATGAAGATTTGGCAGGAAGGATAAAATTTCGCTATGAAGATTTAAAAAAATTAAAAGATATTACAGAAGTTTGTATTCTATTTGGTTCATACATTGATCTAAAAAAAGAACCGAATGACCTAGATATATTATTTATATTAAATAAAATGCAATTTAAAAAATATAAAAAGGAAAGTTTGCAAATATACAAAACAATTCCAATAAAAGTACACGATATATTGCAAACAGAAGAAGACTTTAAAAAAAATATAGGAAATAAAGACAAAGTAATAATAGAAATATTAAAAACAGGAAAGATTCTATGGGGTAGCAAAAAAGTAATTTCAATAATTGAAGATGGAAACAAAAAAACTTAAAGAATGTCTTAAAGAAGGTGAAAGAACAGAAAGGCATAAGGGTCTTAGAAAAATAGAACCATCTCAAGAAATAATTAATGGGCATATCAGAAAAGCAATTCATAATTTTAATGCAATTGATGCTTTTAAAAACATGGGATATTCTGATTGGTCTGCATCTGCTTCATTTTATTCACTATATCATTTATTATTAGCTCTAATATCTAAAAAAGGATTTGAATCAAGAAATCAAAGTTGTACATTTGCTTTAGTAGAAAATATGATAGGTATAAGGGAGGTCTCTATAACAAATGAAGAACTAAAAGAGATATTTGATAAGAATATAACTGAAGATTTACAACACAGCACAAAGATACTAGATATAAGAGAAGATATGCAATATTCCATTAAAACTGAATTAAAAGAACAGGAATTTTTATTATTAAAAGAAAGAACTAAATCTTTATTTGATAAAATAAGAAGAGAGATAGAGAAATAAATCTTAATTTATGTTTAAACCTTCCGAACAATACATCATAAAAACCGACCCTTCAAACGTCGTCCACAATGGTCGAGTGTTTTGACTTGACAAATACCAATTATAAC
>CAYHLB010000012.1:0-14204 GCA_964357325.1 Candidatus Woesearchaeota archaeon | reverse complement strand
ATTGTTACAATTGTTAAGTAGTATTCCATTTTTATATAATTTATTTATGGATAATGTTTTTATAGGGATTTATCTTATTTCTTAGATGAAAAAGAGTGATGAAAAAGTAGATGGAAAGATAAAACTACTTTATAATAAGAATTTACTTATTGGAATTGTGGTTTTGATTTTAATATTAATTTTAATTATTGTTTTTATTAATAAAAATAATTCTAAAAATCCTATTGATTCTAGGGTTTCTGAGTGCAATATCGATTCTGATTGTGTTCAAGATAGTTGTTGCCATTCAAGCAAATGTGTTTCAATTGATAAAAAACCTGATTGTAGGAATAAAATATGCAGTATGGATTGTGAATCTGTACTTGATTGTGGAGCGGGAAGATGCTCATGTATTCAAAATAAATGTGAAGTTGTTAAAAATAGTTTGTAATATGAAAAAGAGGTATGTGGTATTTGCAATAATAATTTTATTTTTAAATGTAATTTTAATAAGTTCAAGTGAAAATAATTCCAAGGTTGATTCTGAAATCTATAAAGTTCTTGAAGAACAGGATGAAGTGAAAGTTGTTGTTGAAATCAAAGAACCTGAAGTTCAGAAAGGATTTATTATAAAAGAGGACAAAACTCCTGAAGAAATAAAATCAGAAAAAGACCAAATAAAAGAAAAAATAAAGGAAGATATAGGTGAAATTAATGTTAGACATGAATTTGAAAACCATATTTCTATGAAGGTTAGTGAAGCAGAATTAGAGAAATTAAGGGCTAATAAAAATATAGAAATAATTGTTCCTGTTGAAAAAGTAGAGGCATTTTTACAAGATTCTGTTCCTCTAATTAATGCTACTAGGGTTTGGCCTCTTCAAATAAATAACAGCAACCTTACTGGTTTTGGTCAAACTGTTTGCGTATTAGATACTGGAATAAATTTCTCCCATGTTGGTTTAATTGGAAAAAATAAAACAGCTTGCTTAATCAATTGTCTTGGAGGAAGTTGTACTGAGAATTGTGGGATATATGATGATCATGGCCATGGAACTCATGTAGCTGGAATTGTTGGTGCAAGCCCTACTATATCAGGAGTTGCAATTGGAGTTAATTTAATTGGAGTCAAGGTTCTTTATGCTGATGGTTCTGGTGATTTTGATGATGTTGCTGCTGGAATTAATTGGTGTGCTAATAATGCAAATACTTATAATATTTCTGTAATTACCATGAGTCTTGGGACTAATTGTGTTTTAAATCCTGAACTTTGTTATAGTTCCTATTGTGATTCTCAACCTGTTGTTAGTTTATCTGCCCCTGCTGTTGATAATGCTGTTGCTAATAATATTTCAGTCATTATTGCTTCTGGAAATAATGGAAATACTCAATATATTTCAGCACCTGCTTGCATAAAAAATGCAACTGCTGTTGGAGCAACAGATAAAAGTGATTTAATTTGGAGTGGTACAAATAGAAACAATTTATTAGATTTGCTTGCGCCTGGAGTGTCTATTAATTCAACAAGTAAATCTGGTGGATATGAAACAAGAACAGGAACTTCAATGGCTGCTCCTCATGTTGCAGGAGCATTTGCAATATTAAGTCAATTGTACAGACTTCAGAGCAATAGGAATGCAACTCCTTTTGAAATACAGAATGTTTTTAATATCACTGGAAGAAAAATAAATGATGCCGGAACTGGATTAAATTTTTCAAGGATTGATGTTTATTCTGCTGCTCTTTATCTGGATTCAACTGCTCCAAGTGTTAACCTTACTTCTCCTTTAAATAATTATTTTAATTCAAGCAATAATATTACTTTTAATTGCAGTGGAAGTGATTGGCAACTTTCTAATGCCACTTTTTATCTATGGAATTCAAGCAATTATCTTATTTATAATGAAACAAAAAATATTAGCGGAACAAATAATAATAGTATTTTTAATTATGTTTTAGAAAATAAAAATTATAAATGGAATTGTCTGATTAAGGATTTAAGGGGAAATTCTGCATTTGCAAGTTCAAACAATACTTTATTGATTAATGTACTTTCAGTCAACTTAACTTCTCCATTGAATCAGACATATATAAAAATCAATAGCAGTCTTATAAATAATACTAATTTTTCTTGTAATTCTTCGAGAGGAGAATATGGCGTGTTAAAAAATGTCACTTTTTATTTATGGAATTCAACTTCTTTGATGTATAATGCATCAATGAATATTACAGGAACAAGTAACCTTAGTGTATTTTTTTATAATTTAAGTGTGGATGATAATTATAAATGGAATTGTTTTACTTATAATAATTATAGTAATCTCTCTTTTGCTGAAAATAATAATACTATTTTTTATGATATTAATAATCCTTTAATTTCCAATGTAGTAAGTTCTCCTTCAATAACTTCATCTATTATAACCTTCACGACTAATGAAAATTGCAATTATTCTATAAACTATGGAACAACAACTAGCCTTGGAACTTTGGTTAATGATTCTAATTTTTCATCAAACCATAGTATTAGTTTGTCTGGATTAAGTGCTTCAACTAATTATTATTATAATATAAGTTATTGTGATTTTGTTGGAAATTGTTTAATTAATGGGACTAATAGTTTTACTACTTCTGCAAACCAGGTACAAAACCTTGGAGGCGGCAGTGGTGGTGGGGGCGGAGGGGGAGGGGCTGTTGGAATTGTTCCAAATGTCTATTCTCTGACTTCATCTGAAATAAACAGTGGAGCTGTAAAACAAATTAAAGAAAAAGATAGTATTAAATTTTCAATTGAGAATAATTCCAATTATAGTATCACTATTAATACTTTGAGAAATTCTTCTGTAAAATTAACTATTCATAAAACTCAGATAAATCTAACTTTACTTATTGGTGATGAAAAAAAATTAAATCTAACTTCTCCTGATTATTATGATTTGTATATAAAACTTAATTCTATTGTTAATAATACTGCAAGCATAACTTTAAGAAATATTAATGAAACTCTTATTAAAAATGAAAGAGGAGAATTTGTAAATGTTCCTGATGAAAAAAAAGAGAATATAGCTGGTTATTCTTCTGATAATCAGAAATTTAATCGAGTTTTAATCATTATTGGAATAATTTTTATAGTGGTTCTTATTATTATAATTGTTATTGTTAAAATAATTAGAGCAGGAGAGAAACCAAAAAAAGGCAAATTAGAAGAATATAAAAAGGCAAATAGAAAAAAAGGCTAAGAAATTACCTTTTGTATAAATCCAAAATAAACTGATATGAAAGCATTAAAACCATCACATAGAGAAAATAAAAGATATCTTTCTTTAATTGGAAAAGATGTAACAAAAGAAAATATTGATAATTGTATTTTGGAATTTATTGGAATTTTAGGGTATGCAGAAGCAAGTCCTAGACTTTTGAAAAATGAAAAGGGAATTATTCTTGCTATTAATCATAAATCTCTTGATAAAATAAGGACTTGTTTTTTAATGAGTGAGAAAGATATTAGAATTGAAAGAGTTAGTGGGACTATTAAAAAATTGGGATAGAATTTTTATTTATTACTTCCATAGAGTATGTGTTTTTAATTTTTGAACAGAGGGATGTTTTTCTAAAATATGACTTAATCTTCTTCTTTCCATCATATCTTTGATATGTTCCCCATATCGATATAATTTAGTTATATCTCCATCTTGGGCAAAATTAGGGGCAGTATATGTTCTATGTCCTCCAGAAGGTCTTGTAAATGACCTATATAGATGACCCATAAAATCTCCGTCGTGACTAAAAGAGTATATATCTTCATAGCCTTCTACTGGCCCCTCTGAATCACTTGAGGGAATTAATTCTACTAAAACTACTGTTAAAGGAAGAACAAGGTTTTCAAATGGATCAGCATCTTCGTCAGGCATTGTTTGGGATAGAATAAGCTCTAATCTTCTCTTTTTTAAATCAAATTCAAATTCTCCTGTAAATGTTGCTCTTGATGAATCAAGATGCATTTCTCTATATCCTGTCTGTGTTGCAGTTGACATTTTACAATCACTCTCTTAGTGTCAAAGTTTTTACTTGAGAATTAGAAGAATGGCGTGTATATAAACTGTGCTATATTCTAATTATCACTATAAATGGATAAAACATCTAATTTCTTAATTCAAAAGATTTAAAAATCCCATTTTCCTAGAAAAAATGAATAAGAAATTTAAACCGTTTTAATACCAAAGAATAATTCTTATTACCTTCTTTGGATTGAAGCAATTTATATTATAAGGAGAAAAACAAAATATGAAAATTCAAAAACAAAAAGTAAATTTTCAATTACTCGCTTGTGGAGGACAAGCTTCGTACCATGGAAATCCCTGATATGCAGCATCAAGTAATGGGTTATGATAGAAGTGCTACTATGTTTGCACCTGATGGACATATTCTTCAAGTTGAATATGCTGAAAAAGCAGTAAAACAGGGGACTGCGAGTGTTGGAATAAATTGTGCTGATGGAGTTTTAATTGTTGCTGATAAAGGAGTTAAAGATATCCTTATTATTCCAGAGTCAGCTGATAAAATTCATGAAATTGATGAACATGTTATTACAAGTTCTGCTGGAATTTTAAGTGATGCTAGACTTTTAATAAATCATACAAGATTGACTTCTCAACAGCATAGAGTTACCTATGACTCTCCAATTGAGGTTGAATCAGTTATAAGGGAGATTGCAGATATTCAACAGCAATATACTCAGCATCCTGGAGTTAGGCCTTTTGGAGTTGCATTGATAGTGGGTGGGAAACAGGGAAATGAAACAAAACTATATACTTCTGATATAACTGGTAATTACTATGAATACACTGCTGTTGCTATTGGTGAAAATGATGATAAAATAAAAGATATTTTAAGAAAAAAATATAAAAAAGAAATAAAAATTGAAGAGGGATTAAAGCTTGCTATTGAAATATTCAAAGAGGTTCTAGGAGATAAATTCCATATTGAAAGATTCAATGCAGCTTATGTTAAGAAAAATGAAGATAAGTTGAAAAAATTAAAGACAGAAGATTTGAAAAAATATATTTAAGATGAATAAAGAAGATTATAGTGCAATGAGTAGACTCCAAACTTTTGGTTTAGGATGTGAAGAATTATATCATGATGAGAATGCTTCTTATTTTTATTATAGAGGTGCTATAGATGGATTAAGGCAAGGAAGTAAATTAGGATTTATCGAAGGAGTTTTGTGTACTGGAATGTTAATTTTTTCTCTATTGTATTTTTTTCCTGATTTAAAAAATTCTATTCCACAACAAAACCAAACTAAACAACAAAGAATTAGTCAGATAGAATTATCAGACAAATTAAATAAATAAAATGACAGACACTATAGCAAGGCTTAAAGTAGGGAAACTTGATTTTGAAACAATGGTTGATTTGGACTGCGCAATGAAACTCAAAAAAGGATTACCTGTTAATATTTCTGGAGTTATAAGAGATAACTTTGTTTATACTGATTTAAAAAAAGGCATGAGAGCAGGAAGTGCAGAACTTATGAATTCATTTAATACAACTGACTTTTCTCAAATAGTTACAAGAATTGTACAAAAAGGTGAGATTGAAGTAACTCAAGAATTTAGGGATGAAGCTCTTGAAAACAGAAGAAAACAGATTGTTGATTTTTTGTTAAAAAATGGAGTTAATGCTCAAACAGGAAGGCCATATACTTCTGACATGCTTGAAAGTGCAATAAAGCAAGCTGGAATAAAAATTGAAAATGTTAGTGTTGAAAAGCAAATTACAAAGGTACTGGAAGGTTTAAAAAGAGTAATTCCAATTAAAATTGAAACAAAAAAAATAAAATTAAAAGTTCCGCCTCAATTCACAGGCCAAGTTTATGGACTCATTAATGAGTATAAAGAAAAAGAAGACTGGCTTAATGATGGAAGTTTGGAAGTGATTTTAAATATTCCAGTTGGACTTCAAATGGAATTTTATGATAAATTAAATAAAATAACACATGGTGCATCAATCACAAGTGAGATAAAGGAATAAAAATGATAAAAAAATTAAAGATGAATGGAGAAATCTTCGCATGTTAGTATTATCAAGAATGGTAGATGAAAGTATTATAATCGGAGATGACATAGTTGTAACAATAGTAGATATAAGGGGGGATAAAGTTAGATTAGGAATTGATGCTCCTAATGACATGCCGGTTCATAGAAGAGAGGTTTATGAAGCTATTCAAAGAGAAAATCTTGAAGCACTAAGATATCAATCTAGACAACAGCCACCCTATGAAAAATCAGAGAGTGAACAATAATATGAGAAAAACTATGAAAAAATTAATACAAATTATTATAAAGGGAGATTATTTGAATAATAAGAAACAATATGGCAGAAAGAGAATTTAGAGAAGAAACAGAAGAAAGAACAGAAATGAATGATGATAGTTATCATGAAGAAAGTTATGATAATAAAAAAGAAAGAAAATTAGTTGTTCCTGGAGAAGTAATTATTGAGGGAGAAGATTATCTTCCTGGTGATTTTACAAGAAAAGAAGGAAATCAAGTTATTTCAAATAGATATGGACTTGTTGAAACAAATGGAAGAGTTGTTAAGATAATTCCTATTTCTGGTGTTTTTGAACCTAGAAGAGGAAATAATGTTATTGGAAGAGTTGAAGATACTACATTTTCTGGATGGATGATGGATATTGGAGGACCTTACTCTGCTTTCTTGCCTTTGATGGAATGCCCTAGATTTATTAATAGAAATAATATTGATGAGTTTGCTGGAATTGGAGATATAATGGCTGTTAAAATAGCAGGTGTTAAAAAGGGTGGAATTGATTTAACATTAAAATTCAGAGGACTTGGTGTTTTAGAAGATGGAAGGTTAATAAAAATAAATCCTCATAAAGTTCCAAGAGTAATTGGAAAAGAAGGAAGTATGATAAATTTAATAAAAGATTCAACAAAAACTGAAATTAATGTTGGGCAAAATGGTTATATTTGGATTAAGGGAGATTTAGCAGGTGAAACAAAAGCAGAAGAAACTATTAATTTAATTGTTAAAGAATCTACTTCTTCTGGATTGACAGAGAAGATTGAGAAGTTTTTAGGGGGAAAGGAATAAAATGACAAGCGAAAGAGAATCAAATGGAACTGGATTGTATGAAGTAGCTAAGTCAAGAACAAATAAAAGTACTTGTTATGATTATCATTTATTTAGTTTAGATAGATTTTTTATTAATGGAAGTACAAAACAAAAATTGGGATTAGAAATTTGTCCTACATTGAGATCAGTCGCATTGGATATTATTAAAACATCAAAACATGATGAATTAATTGTAATTAATAATGTAAAGGGTGCTTATTTAGTTGGCAATAGATCTGTGACCTATGAAGAATTAAGTCTTGAAGAATTAAACACATTGGTTGGATTAGTTTCAGAGATGAGAAGTAGAGAATTAGAGGGGGTTGTTGCATAAAATGACATCATATGCAAAAAGAATAGACAAAAGAAAGTTTGATGAACTTAGACCAATAAAAGCAGAAGTTGGAATTATTCCTAATGCAGATGGAAGTGCATTATTTGCATTTGGTGAAACAGTTGCAATAGCTGCTGTTTATGGGCCTAAACCACTTCATCCAGCTCATATGCAAAATCCTGAAAGAGGAATTGTTAGATGCAATTATAATATGTTGCCATTCTCTGTAACTGAAAGAGCAAAACCAGGGCCAAATAGAAGAAGTAAAGAAATTGGAATGGTTTCTGGAAATGCACTTGCTAGTGTTATTGATTTAGAACGATTTCCTGGAACTGTTATTGATGTTGAAATAATGATTTTGCAAGCAAATGCTTCAACAAGATGTGCTGGAATAAATGCAGCTGCAATGGCTCTCGCTCAAGCAGGTGTTGTTATGAAAGAACTTGTATCTAGTGTGTCTATTGGAAAAATAGATGATAAAATTGTTGCTGATGTAACTAAAGCTGAAGAAGATTGGGAAGAGGGCGAAGGTGCAACTGATATTGCATTTACAATGACTTCTGTAACAAAAGAAATCACACACTTACAATTAGATGGGAAGATACAAACACATAGATTCATGGAAGCTGTTGAAGCTGCAAAAACTGCATGTGAAAAAGTACATCAATATCAAATTAGAGCATTAAAAGGAGAGAAGATAGATGAAATTGAAAAATAAATTTATTCGGCATAAGGGGTATGCCTTCACACACTGACAATTCCTTACGGAATTCTCAGGGTCCTCGTTTTAAGAGGTAAAACTTCGGAAAATGAAAATACCAAACATCAATAGATTTAAAATAATTGACCTTTTAAAAGAAGGCAAAAGATTAGATAGCAGAAAGCCTTTTGATTTTAGAGATATTGAAATTGAAACTGGAATCTCTGTAAATGCAGAGGGAACTGCAAGAGTTAAAATAGGAAAGACAGAAGTTATTGTTGGAGTTAAAATGTCTACTCAAGAACCTTATCCTGATCATGAAGATGAAGGAACAATGGTAACTGGAATGGAATTTTCACCAATGGCAGGAGATAGATATGAAAATGGGCCTCCTCAAATGGATTCAATTGAAGTTGCAAGAGTTGTTGACAGAGGAATAAGAGAAAGCAAATTTATTGACTGGAAAAAATTATGTATTAAAGAAGGTGAAAAAGTATGGAGCATAATGATTGATATTTATTGTATAAATGATGATGGAAATGTAATGGATGCTAGTTCAATTGGGGCAGTTACTGCATTAAAGATGAGTAGATTTCCAAAATTTGATGAAGAAACTGGAAAAGTTCTTTATGGAGAGTTTACTGATAAACCACTTCCTTTAACAGAACATATTCCATTTACAATGACATTTCATAAAATTGGAAATAAATTGTTGCTTGATCCAAATAGGACTGAAGAAGATTCAAGTGATGGAAGATTAACTCTTGCTATTTCACAGGCAAGTAAAAAAGATAAAATGATAAATTCAATGCAAAAAGGCGGATTAGCAAGCATAACTTGTGAAGAAATGGATGAAATAATCAAAGAAGCTGAAAAATGTTATGATAAGGTATTTCCAGAAATAGAGAAAAAGATTAAGAAGTTGAGTAAATAATATTAATAATAAAATAATATGATTAAATATATATTGGGGTCTTGTGGATATGCATTATTTGTAACTGATAGGCCTGTGGAAGGCGTTGATGTTTATAGAGAAATAACCGATGAACAAGCAGAAAGATTAAAACAAAAACTCGATTCATCAGGAAGAGTAGAAAGAATACATTTTACTCAATTAGATGTATTATTAGAATAAAATTCAAAAGATAAGTTTTATAAACCTATATTTTGGATTATATATAACAAGTAATTGAAAATTAACATTTTCAACATACAGGAAATTAAGAATTTCCTGTCTTTTAAAATTTCCAAAAGGAAAGAGAGAAATTTCAAAATGATGTCAAAATTTGAAGATAAATTCACAAAATACGAAGTTGCTAGAGTTCTTGGAGCTAGAAGTTTGCAGCTTGCAATGGACGCGCCAATTCTTTTAAAATTATCAAAAGAAGAACTTGATGAACTTAATTATAATACTTTAAAGATTGCTGAAAAAGAACTCGAATCTGAAGTTCTTCCAATAACTGTTAAAAGACCTCTTCCAAAGAAATCTGGAAAGACAATAAAGAAACTTTCTGAAGAAGAAATAAAAGAAAAATTGGAAAAAGAAATGAAATTAGAAGAAAAGAAAGAAAAAGTTGAAGATAAAATAACTGAGGAAGGGGAAGAAAAAGAAGAAAAGGAAATCGGTGAAGAAGGTGAAATAATGGAACTTGCTACTCCTGAAGATGAAGTTGCTAGTGATGATGAAGTTGAAGAAGAGATTTAGTTCTTGGTGTTTTAAATAATTGGTTATAGGATTTGTGGAGCGTTGAACCTAAAGGTTCAAGTCTACAAAACCTTATTGATGGTAAGGTTCGGGGAGCAACGGACTATGTGTTTTGGGGAGCGTTTAACTGGCTGTTTTTTGGAAGAAAAATTGGGGAGCACTTAACTAGATATTGTTAAAAATTTCATGTTAATTAGAATAGGAGTTAAAGTTTAAATTGTATAAGATAAGTTTCAATGTGGTCTATTTCAGTTTGCATTGCCTTTCCTTCTTCTTTCTTTCCTTCATGAATTTCTCTTATCAAATCTCTATAATTGGTAGACACAAATCTTGCAAGTCCTTTAATTCCTTCCGCTGAAACAGTTCCCTTAACTGCAAAGGGGGCAGTTGTTCTAACTACACCTTCTAGATACCCTATACTTTCTTGAAGAACTTGTTCTTCAGAGAGGTTTTGTCCTTTGTATCTCTCTAAGGTATTTTGATATGCGTCTCTTACAAAAGCAAGCAAACCATTTATTGCATCTTGGCTAAATCCGCTAGGTGGCATTTTATTTTACCTCCACCCTATTTAGATGTTCTACTAATTGGACCATATCATTGGGTTTACCTTCTAAATCTTTGTAGAATTTATCATCCATTTCTACATACAGCCTATTTAATCCTTGAATGGTCTGCTTATAATTCTTAAAACCTTTTTTTCTTATTAATGAGTAAAAAGCATGAGCATATTTTGTTAATGTTTCTACAGTCTTCCTAACTTCAGGATCAGCAATTCTTTCAGTCTCTCCTAAAAATCTTTCCATATCAGATAATTCTCTTTCAATAGTTTGATTAACAGATTGTCCTCTCAATCTTGACCGCTCAATTATCCCATGTTCCACTAAACCTTCATGGAATGCTATCAATCCTTCTAACATCTTTTGATTAAATCCACAAAATGGCATTTTCTGTTTCTCCTATTAATTACTCTATGTAATTATTATATATAAAATATCTTAGACTATAATTTTACAAAAACTAAATATTTAAATACTATAATTTATTATTAGTAAAAATGATTAAATTAGATTCACATGATAAAAAGATACTTGAAATTCTTTTGAGCAACTCCAGAGAGCAGGTCAGTTCAATTGGAAAGAAGATTAGACTTAGAAGAGAAAATGTAAATTATAAAATAAGTCGTTTGATAAAACAAGGTCTGATTAAAGAGTTTAACACTGTATTAAATGAAAAACAGCTAGGATTGGTTCATTATACAGTATTTTTAGAATTAGTAAATCTTCAAAATGGAACTGAAAGAGAAATATTAGATTATCTTAAAAAAAATGGAAACATGAGTTGGATAGGAACTTCGGCTGGGAAGTGGAGTCTAACCTTCGATATTGTGGTTTTAGAAAAAACAGATTTAGATAGTATAATAAGCGATTTGCTAACAAAATTTGGGAATTATATTGATGATTATGTTATCTTGAAATTACAAGATAGTAATTATTTTGGGTTTAAATTCTTGGGTATAAAAAATAATCAAAACATCAGATATGAAAAGTATAAAAAAGTTAAACTTGATGAAACTGACTTCAAAATTTTATCTCTTCTAAATACAAATTCAAGAATAAGTTTAGTAGACTTATCTGAAAAAGTTAGATTAACTCCTAATGGGGTAGCAAACAGAATAAAAAACTTAGAAAAAAATAATGTTATAATGAATTATACAATTTCTCTTGAATGGAAAGAACTTGGATATGAATGGTATGGTCTTCAATTAAAATTAATTAAGTTTGGTAAGGAGATAGATAAAAAAATAACTGATTACTTCTTAAATCATAAAAAGGTTGCATTTTATTATAGGTATTTTGGTGGAACATGGGATTATGATTTTGGGTTGATAGTTAAAAATTCAATTGAGCTTAGAGAATTTATTAATGAGTTCAGAAAAAACTTTTCAGATATCGCCAAAATTTCAGATGTTTTTATTGTTCTAGATGAAGCTAGCGGATATAAGCTTCCAAACGATGTTTTTGTCTAATACACTAATTTAGGTCAGGGGAGCACTGAACTGCTCATTTTTGCAGAGTTTAACATTAAACAATTCTATTCTATTTTCTTGGATTAAATAAAACAAAAGGTTTATATACATATTACATTTCACCGATTTAGGTGAATTAAGTTATGAATAAAATAGATACTATCTTACGAGAAGCCAATGGTAAAATCCTAACAAGAAAAGATTTTGATAGCTTGGCAACTAAGTATAAATTTGATAAAGAGATCTTAAGAAGAGTTATGCTAAACAAAGACTATCTTATTACAATCTTTAGAGGCGTTTATTATTTAAAGAGCTATGAAGAGAAAAAATTAAATTCTTTAAAATATTCTCCTTATGAACTCTTAGCCCTGGGCTTAGAGAAAAAAGGGATTAAATGGTATTTCGGTTTGAACACTGCTTTAAAGTTTTTGGGCTTAACTCATGAAGTTTTTCCTGTGAATATTGTAATTAACAATAAATTTAATCGAACTAAACCTATGAAAATAGCAGGCTCAAGTTTCTTCTTCATAAAACTAAAGCCTGATTTGTTTTTCGAGATAAAAGAAACAAAAACAAACAGTAATATCCGTATTTATCATAGCAGATTAGAGAAAACCCTTCTAGATATGATTTACCTAAGGAAGAATATAGATTTAACTGAATATAAATTTAATAAGTCGCTTTTTCTTAAGGAATCAAACAAATATAATCGAATAGTAAAAAAGAAAATAAGGGAGATGCTATAATGGAGATAGATAAAGACAAACTTAAGAACTTTCTAAATTCAATTAAGGATAAAACAGATATAACAGCTCAAGAACTAATTGAGAAGGATTTTTACCTTAATATTTTGCTTTCAAAACTTAATTTTGAAGAATATGTATTCAAAGGTGGAACTTGCTTAGCTAAAGCCTATCTTGATTATTTCAGATTTTCAGAAGACCTCGATTTTACTTTTACTAATCAGAAACTTTGGGAAGGAAAGTCAACAAAAAGCATAAAGAAAGTTTGCAAAGAAAAAATAGATGCTTTTGGAGAACAACTTAAAAAAGTAGGATTTGACTTTAAATTTGATAAATCTGATAGAAATTTTGTTGAAATCGGCAACAACAATAAACTTGTAACTTTCAAAGTTTATTATGATTCTGTTTTAACAGGTAAACCATCTTTTATTAAAATTCAGATTAACTTTCTAGAAAAAATTATGTTTGCTCCTTTAACAAAAGAGCTAACTCCTTTAGTTAAGACTAGCCAATTCGCAAAAGAAGACCAAATTTATTTTAGAGAATTTCTTGATTTTTATAAAACAATAAATATGAAGGTTTATGACCTTAAAGAAATTGTAACTGAAAAATTTCGTTCAATATTAACAAGAAAAGCAATTAAGTCAAGAGATGCTATTGATCTTCTCTTTATTTATCAAAAGTTTAAGATAAAAC
This sequence comes from Candidatus Woesearchaeota archaeon, assembly GCA_964357325.1. GTDB lineage: Archaea > Nanobdellota > Nanobdellia > Pacearchaeales > GW2011-AR1 > ARS1285. The sequence goes on along the minus strand of CAYHLB010000012.1, from coordinate 881 downwards.
CTCAAGACTTTTTGAAAGAGACAAAAGAAAAGTTGATGTATTCAATAAACAGCTATGAAAAATACCAAGATAATCTTATTTTAGCCAGAGATAAACTTCAAACCTTAGAGCTTCAATATAGCGAAGTTCGCCCATTGGTAATAAAACCATTCAATAAAGAGGATTTTGATAATTATGTCAAAGAGCTTAAGCCATTATTGATTGAGATGGCTGGAATGATTAATTAAAATTCAACTCTGGGGAGCACATCTGCTCATTCTTGCAGAGTTTAACTCTAACTATTTTTATCACCCAACTTTTTTAGTGAGAAATTGACAGCGTCGATAAAAAGTCAGAAATTAGCGGGAGAACTTTAACCTAAGGTTAAATATCTCGGGGGAGTTGAACTAGAGATTAAATCCCCTACATAAATCGAATAAACCTATAGCTCCATAGTTCAAACCTACCAACCTGCTGTCAATATATTTATATAAATATAACAATAAATATAATCATGGAAAAAATAATAAAAAGAGCATTTATTGATGCAGTTGGAACTGTTGTGTATATTATTCTAGTTGTATCATTCATGTTTTCTCTTCAAATTTTTTCTTCAAAACAAGATAATATAATTATTCCAATGGCTATGCTTTTGTTATTTGTATGTTCTGCAGCAATAACTGGATTCTTGGTTTTTGGAAAACCAGTAATGCTCTATATAGATGGAAAGAAGAGAGAAGCTGTTTCATTGTTAGGTTATACTATTGGAATATTGTTTCTTATAAATATTATAATTTTTATTATATTAATAGCATATTATAGTTTATTTTAAAGATTATTATTTAATGACAGTGAACTGATGGGACTAGGATGGATTCTTAGAGAATTAATTAAACTGGATA
>CAYHLB010000011.1:857-14230 GCA_964357325.1 Candidatus Woesearchaeota archaeon | reverse complement strand
TTCGCGTTACTCATAAACCCCCTCTTAAAAGAGGGTAGATTTCTTCTCATTTAATGAAATTGATAACCACTTTTTCATAAATTAAATAATAAAATAACCTATATAAATGTTCTGATTAGTTAAGTTTTAAAACTTGATATTCTTAAGAATTATCATGGGAAGAGAAGATTTAATTGTTGGTGCAAGGCTTAAAAAAATTGAAGATATGAAGAAACAGGGAATTAATCCTTATCCTAATGAGTATGAGGTTACTGATTGTTCAAGTGAGATAAAGGAAAAACACTCTAAACTCTCGAATGATGAAAGAACAAAGGACCATGTTAAAATTGCTGGAAGAGTGATGACAAAGAGGGACCTTGGAAAACTCGCTTTTGTTTCATTACAAGATTCTAAAGGAAGAATTCAATTGATATTCCAAAGTGAAGAAACTAAAAAAGAAAGCTTAGACCTTTTTAAGAAATATGTTGACTCTGGTGATTTCATTGGATGTGAAGGCATTGTTATGAAAACAAGAACTGGGGAGATTTCTGTTCTTGTCAAGAATATGGAATTGCTTTCAAAATCAATATTTCCTCTTCCTGAAAAATTTCATGGAATACAGGATGATGAAGAAAGACTCAGAAAAAGATATTTAGATATTGTAATGAATCCTGAAGTAAAAGAACTTTTTATTAAAAAATCAAAATTCTGGCAGACAATAAGGTCATTTTTACTTGAAAATGGATTTTTAGAGGTTGAAACTCCGGTTCTTGAAACTAGTGCAGGAGGTGCTGCTGCAACACCCTTTGCAACTCATCATAATGCTCTTGATTTGGATGTTTATTTAAGGATTTCTATGGGAGAATTGTGGCAGAAAAAATTAATGGTTGCTGGATATGGAAAGACATTTGAGATTGGCAGGCAATTTAGAAATGAAGGAATGGATATGGAACATTTGCAGGATTACACTCAGATGGAATTTTATTGGAGCTATGCAAATTATCATGATGGAATGAAATTAGTTGAAGAAATGTATAAGAAAGTCGCGAAGGAAGTTCTTGGAAATTTAAAGTTTGAGGCACATGGATATACTGTTGACTTTTCAAAAAAATGGGAATTGTTTGATTATGAGACTATTATTAAAAAATACACTGGAGTAGAAATCTATAAAGCTGATGAAAAGCAGATTATGAAAAAGCTTGATGAATTAAATGTTGAATATGATATGAATGTTGATAAATGGAGACTTGTTGATATTTTATGGAAATATGCAAGAAAAAAGTTATCAGGACCTGGATTTTTAGTTGGACAGCCTGTTGAAGTTTCGCCGCTTGCAAAAAGAAATCCTGAAGACCTTAGAAAAGTTGAACAATTTCAAGTTATTATTGCTGGAAGTGAAATGGGTAATGGTTATAGTGAATTAAATGATCCTATTGACCAGGAAGAAAGATTTGAAAGACAACAGGAATTAAAAGAAGCAGGAGACAGTGAAGCACAGGAACATGATAAGGGATTTGTTGAAGCACTTAAATATGGAATGCCTCCAACATGCGGTTTTGGAGTTTCTGAAAGATTATTTTCCTATATGATGAACAAATCAATGAGGGAATGTGTTATATTTCCGTTGATGAAGCCAACTTCTGATGGAAAAACTGAAAAAGAAGAATCTTCTAGTAAAAAAGAGGAAAGAGTTAAGAAGAAGAAATGAATCTGCCAATTAATAGAGAAAATGCAATTGAACTTTTAAAAAAATATAATTCTGATGAGTCTGATTTTAATCATTTTTTAGAGAGCGAAGCTATTATGAAAGAGCTTGCAAAAAAACTAGGAGAAGATGAAGAAAAATGGGCAATGCTTGGATTATTGCATGATGTAGATTGGGGGATAATGAAGAATAATTCAACAGAACATTTAACAAAAGCTCCTGAAATCTTGAAAGATGTTGGATTTGATGAAGAATTTATCAATAATATTGTTAGCCATGGGTGTGGATTTGAATGTGCTGGACTAAAAAATAAAAAAAGAGGTAAGAGGGAAGAATATGCTCTTGCTGCAAGTGAAACACTCACTGGACTTATACATGCATATGCTTTGATGAGAGGAAAGAAGATAAGTGACATGGAAGTTGCTGGCTTAAAGAAAAAATTCAAAGATAAAAGATTTGCAGCTGCAATTAGTAGAGATATTATAAAAGAAGCTGAAAATTTAGGAATTCCTCTTGATGAATTTTTAAGTATTGGAATTAGTGGGATGAAAAAGATTAAAGATGAAATTGGATTAGAATGATATTTTTAATACTCTGCTTTGAATAACTGTTCAATATATGTATATAGCAAAAACTTAAATATGTAATTAGGCTGTTAGATTTATGAAAGAAATTGATAAATTAAAGCAGAAAATTGTGAAAACTCTTAAAAAATATGGAGTAAAAAAAGCAGCAATATTTGGAAGTTATGCAAGGGGGGAACAAAAAATTAATAGTGATATTGATATAATAATTGAGCCTGTAAAAGGAATGGGTTTGGAATTTGTTGGACTTAAATTAGAGTTAGAGGATAATACTGGGAAAAAAATTGATTTGGTAACTTACAAATCAATTCATCCTTTAATTAAGGAAAATATTTTAGAAGAAGGAGTAAGATTAATATGAGGGATATTTATTTATTCTGGATATTTTAGAAAATATAAAAGATATAGAATATTTTTCAAAAAATCTAAGCAAAGAAAAATTTGATAAAGACAAACTTAAACAAAACGCTATAATAAGAAGTTTGGAAATAATAGGGGAAGCAACAAAAAATATCCCTGATACTTTTAGAGAAAAGTATCCTGATGTTCAATGGAAGAAAATTGCTGGACTAAGAGATATAATAATTCATGCTTACTTTAGAGTAGATTTAGATGTAACTTGGGAAATATTGAAAAAAGACATTCCAGTATTAAAAGAGCAGATTTTAAAAATAAAAGAAAGTTTAGAATAAGTATGACATTAATAATAAAATCAAAAATACGGGAAGTTGTGAAGAGCATTGATCCTAGCATAACTAGTGTTGCTGAAGAAGTTGAAGCTGAACTTGAGAGAAAGGTTCATGGCATGATAAAAAAGGGTATTGAAAGAGCAAAGGCAAATCAGAGAAAGACTTTGCTTGCTCGTGACCTTTAGAGCCTTCTTTGGAAAGAACCCTCGGGAAGAAACAGGATTCTGAAAAGAACTCTAAAAATTTAAAATAAACAAAGGGAGGTTAATAAAAAAAGAATGGTATTTTTTAAGAAAAAAAGAAAGTTTCCAACATTTGCAGTAATCTTACTTGTTGTTGGATTCATATGGCTTTTGAATGAACTTCAGGTGATTGCAATAAATATTCCTTGGATACCTGTTGTGCTTGTTATTGTTGCTATTGGAATGATACTTAATAGATATCAAGAGTAGAGAGTATAAACTTTCAAAGCTTATTATATAAAACTAGGCTAGTTAATAATAGTTAAAACATGAAAAATAATTTATTTAAGAATATAACAAAATTAAAGATAATTATATTAGTTTTTACTTTGCTATATATAGTTTTATTTGGATTCTCTTATTTACAAGGGGCAAATTATGAGTTTATTATGTATGTTAGTGTTTTAATTATTTTTGGGATTCTTATTGCCTATCTTAATTATAACTATGAACTTAGTGAAGGAGTTTTAATCGGAATGTCTTTCTGGGGATTATTGCACATGTCTGGAGGATATTTTAGAGTTGGAGATGGTGTTTTGTATGAATATTGGCTATTGCCTTTTTTAAGATATGATATGTTTGTTCACTTTTTTGGATTTGGTTTTGCAACTCTTTTTTCATATTATATTTTAAAACCTTATTTGAAGGTTAAAAAGATTCATTGGGCATTGTCAGTATTGATTGTATTTATTGGTATGGGAATAGGTGCTTTTAATGAGATTATTGAATTTATCCTAGTATTAACGCTTCCTAAAACAGGTGTTGGTGGTTATGATAATACAATGTGGGATATTGTTTTTAATACAATAGGTGCTATAATTGCTGTTGTTTATATTAATGTTAGGAAGAAATGATTATAAACTCTATTTCTTAGTTCTATTATAAAAGGTGATTTAATCAAAAACCTGCGAAAACCTTCGGTTTTATCAATCAATATTTTTGATATACAGAAAATTAAGAATTTTCTGTCTGATTAAATTCCCTTTGAGGAAATTTAACATGAGTAATAAATCCAAGGGTTCAAAGGCTGAAAGAGAATTATTAGATATGTTTATTAAAGATAATTTTAGATGTGTCAGGGTTGCTGGAAGTGGAATGATGGAGAACTCTGATGCTGATTTAATTGCTGGAAAAATTGGGCAAAAATATTCAATTGAAGTAAAGTCTACAAAAAAAACTTCAAAATACATAACAAAAGAGCAGATGAATAATTTTATTGTATTTTCAGAGATATTTGGGCTTACTCCAGTTATTGCAGTGAGGTTCAATAGGATAGGATGGTTTTTTTTAAATCCCGGTGATTTAGAGGATAGTGGAAAGAATTGGGTTGTTAATATGGAATTAATAAGAACAAAGGGAAAAAGATTTGCGCAATTCTTTGATAAGGAATCAAATCTTAGCTGTGAAGATGCTGATTTGTTGAATGTTCCTTGATGAAATAGAAACATTTATATACTTCATATGCATTCGGTATGCATATAAGATACACATTTATAAAATGGAAAACCCAACTATAACTGCTAGAGTTGAACTTGGAGATTATGCAAACAGAGTTCTAGGAATCATTAAGATAAAATATGGCTTAAATGATAAATCAGAGGCAATAAACAAGTTCATTGAACTTTATGGGGATGATATTCTCGATTTAGAAGCATCTGAAGAATATACAAAAAAAGTTGTTGAACTAACAAACAAACACTTGAAAAAATATGGCTTAAAAAAGATGGATGTTAATGAACTTGACAAACTTTGCGAGGTTTAAATGTTTGAATTTGACTTGACAGACGAGTTGAAATTTATAATTCAAAAACTCTGTAAAAAAGATAAAAAAAGAGTTGAAATAATCAACAAGAAAATAAAACAGATAATAAACTGCGATTCTGTAACAATCCAACATTATAAAAATTTAAAACATGATTTAAAAGAGTTTAAAAGAGTTCATATTGATAATTGCTTTGTCTTAGTCTTTAAAGTAGATATTCAGAATAATCATATTCTGTTCGTAGACTTTGATCATCATGATGTAATTTACAAGAAAAGATATTGATTTTTCTAATTTGGTAGTTTTAGGAAGGTTAGAAATTCAAAGATTAAAAAGATATAAAAAGCCTGAATTTTAATCTATAGAATGAAAAGCGGACAAATAAGAGCTATGTTTATTTTTGAAATAATGGGGAGACCTGCAGAATATATAGTGCAAGCTATGCAGGTTTTTATTGAAAAACTTGGAAGTATTGAGGGAGTTGAGATTGCAAATACAAAGATACATGCTCCGAAACTTATTGAAGATGGAAAGGGTTTTTTTACAACATTTGCAGAAGTTGAAATTATTCTTGATAGGCTGGATTTATTATTTACTGTAATGTTTCATATGTTTCCTTCACATGTTGAAATTCTTGAACCTGAAGAGTTTAAAATAAGCAATTTTGAACTTGGCTCAATTGCTTCTGACTTGGCAGTAAAACTGCATAAATATGAAGAAGTTACAAAGGGGCTCACTGGTGAAAGAGAAATGCTAATAAAAAGGCTACAGGAAGTTGATCCTGGTTTTTTTAAACAAACTGGGATTCAGAGTGTACAGGAAGAAAGAAAAGAAAAAGATTTTGGAGAAAACAAGACTAAAAAAGGAAAAACTGAAAAATCTAATAAGAAAAAGGCCAATAAAAAGAAGAAAATTTAGAGAGAATTAAATATCTTCTTCCACATGCTTTCTTGCATTTAATTTCTTTAAATCTACTTTTTCTCGCATCATTTCATCAATGGATTTAGGCTTGAGATTTTGTCTTTGTTTATATTTTATCAGAACAATCACTATTATAATTATTACAAGAATCAATGCTGCTGTGCCATATATCCAATTGTTTGATGAACTTGGTTTCTTCTTGCAAGTTCCAATGCAACAAGCTCCTTCTAAACTTGGAGTTAATTGGCCATTACATTCTTCATCTGAAAGGCAAATTTTTCCTATTTTTGTACAACTTAAACTTCCACTTGTATTCATTGGAATTAGGGCTTTTGATTTATTCTCTGTTACTTCTAAGGATATGGGAAGATATTCTGATTTATTCCCAAAACTTGCTGTAATTTTGCCAGTTATATTCTTTTTATCACTTGGTATAAAAATAGTGAAATTAACTTGCTTTTTTTCTTGAGTGTTTATTAGTTCAAATCTATTTGGACTAGGTGCTGCATTTAAATCTGTTGTTAGAGATATATTTGTTAGGTTAGTTTGACCTGTATTCTCTATATAAAAATTAAACATATAGGTTTTATTTGCAAAGACAATTGCATTTATGCTTTCTGCTGAAAAATAAAGTTGAGAAATCAATCCAGTGTTATTTTCTGTGATATTGTTCACTATAAAAACTGGAATGATATAGTTCCCTAGTTTAACTGCTGAATTTTTTGTTGGAATTCCTGCTATTGAAAATTTTATTTCTTCTTCAGATTCTTCACGAATACTTATGTTTGATGAATAATTTTCAAAAGATATTGGAATATTTTGATTTTCATTTAAAGCTTTTATTTTTATTGAAAAATCTTTATTTGTAAATATAAAACCTGGATTGATTGAAAGAGATGATTGATTTGTCTTGATTATTGAGAAATTTTTTATTATTCTGTCTTTTTTAATTTCTCCTGACAGAATATATTCAGAATTTTCAATTCTCAATGAGTAATTTCCTTCCTCGTTGGGAAGTAGAGCATAGAAATAATATACATGATTTTGATTTGTAAATCCACTTAAAACAGGTTCTGAATGAACCTTATTATCTTTGTAAATCAAAATGTTCTCAGATTTTAATGAAATAAAGTTACCATTAATCTCTGCTTGAAGAGTTTCTCTTGGTTGATAGGAATCTTTAGATAATTTAACATCTAGGCAACTTATTGTTGGAAGAATTATTAAAATTAATAGGAATAATGCAAACTCTTTTTTTATCATAATAAATAAAATAGTCCTGATGTTTTAAATTTAACTGATATGAATTAGATATTAAAAAAGAGATTATGCTCTAAATGATTCATTTTGGAGAACAAGTTCAACCAAAATCACTTCTTAATATTATTAATGTAAAAAATATATGAGGCAAACAAGAGAGGATTATTATAATATAACTTTTATTTATTTAACTTCGAAGGTAAATAATTACTAATTAAAACACTATTTACTCATATCTTTTAATTTTCTCATTGTTTCTTCAAACTCTTTGTCTTTTTCTCCAGCTCTTGGAGAAGGTCTGAATTGTCTTTGCATTACTGGCCTTGGAGGAACTGGTCTGTATGGTGGAGCAATCATTGGCCTGGTTGTTGGGCCCGGTCCTTTTTTAGATGAAAAGCCATTCTTCATCCTGAACCACCAAACTTGCAATTGATTTCTAAACAAGATTGCTAGGAACACAAGGATTATTAAAATAATTAATAGAATAATCAGCCATAGATTACTTCCAGATTCTGTGGCTTTTTTATAGCAACATTTCACACTTCCTGTACAAGAATAAGTACTCATATAACTCTCATCTGTTCCACATGCATTTTTGCATGAATAACCTGTTGTTGATGGGCATGGGTCTGGAGTTACTTCTTCTGATTTGCAGGTATCTCTACAGCAATTAGGTTCATCACTTGTTTCTATTGTACTTCTAGAACATGTCTCTCCTTCTTTACAAACTGTCCCGCCTTGTTCTTCACAGGTTTGTTCTGGAATTGCATTACTGCAGCAAACATCTCCGAATCCTGAACATTCATATGGCTCTTGATTCAATGTATCGCATCTTGTTGAAGCTACACAAGAATAGGTTCTTTCTGTACAAGTTAATATAGGTGTGCTTGGACCTCCAGTATCTGGAGAAGTAGGTGTTTTTGGCCATGCTAGGTATAATATATAAGAAGTTTTATCTTCCTGCCAACATCCTGTAATTTTATCTTGCAAACTTAATAGATATCTTTGAGAATCTCTTACTTCTGTTATATCTCTTCCAGATAAGGCTGATAAAGCAAGGGGGGTCAAATCTAACTGCATTGTTCTATCTCCCCAATATTTTCCTTCTCTTTGAAGTCCTTTTAATTCTTCTTCATATTCTCCTATTTCTGTTAGCATTAATAAAAATGCAGATGGAAGATACCTGCTATTTTCAGGTTCATCTGATCTTGAAGAAAGATATGGCAGATAAGGAGATATATCTCTTTTTTCTTTTGCTAAAGCCATTGTTGCCCACAGGCTTGCTTCATAGTCACATCCAGATGGGCCAAAGCAATAAGATTCTACTTTTTCTTTTGTTGAATCTCCTGCAGAAGCTGAATGAGGATTACTTGAAACATAATAAACATTTGCATTTGGTTTTTGATATAATAAAGATGTTGTAAAACTTTTATTGCATGAAATAACATACTCTTTTTCCATTTTTGTTATTTTAAACCAATAATTATTATAGACTTTTTCAAGTCCCTCTGGATTTCCAGAAGGAGTAATTATTTTTTTATCTTCTCCTAGAATAATATTTTTTCCATTCACAGTGCATTGGCTTGAATTTAAAACATCTATTTCTAGATACCAGATAAGTCCTGTTTCTAATCTTTTACGATCAAGTGTCCAATTAATTGCTTTTTCAACATCTTCGCCTATTCTACTTAAAGCCATTATTGAGATAGCTGTTGATTTTATATCACAGTTTCCCCCTTCTGTCAAAGGCCAACAATTATTTGCATTTTTTTTAGCAAGAAGGGATGACTTGCATTTAGATTGAAGAGTGCTATCATAAGCTCCTGCTAAAAGATTAAATGCATTTAATTGGATATTTCTTGTTACACAATTATTATTGGTTATAGTGTCTTTTAAACATCCATAGGCTTTGTCTAAGTCTGAAGCATTTGCATTAGCAGCATGAATTGAGGCTATTGAGATAATTATTATAAAAGCAAAAACTAATGCCACTACTCTTTTTTGTCCCATTAGAAATTAACGATACATGGGTATTTAAACTTTATTTTAAAATTGATTTATTCAAAATTAATATTTATTTCCTGAAATACTTCTTCATCGCATAATTAACTGGATTTTTAATTTGTTTGCAAAGTTCATCTGGATGGCAGACTCCTAAATCTTTGTAATGAGGCTTATCGCAGTTTGGAGGAAGCATGGAAGAGTTTCTTTTAAACCAAATAATTTGGCTTTGAATATAACCGTTCTTTAATGGCTGGTAATTATTTTCATTCCAGGTAGTTATTTTCTTTTCTAACTCGACATCTGATAATCCCAGAGATTTAAAGAAATTGATTAAAATAAATAAGGCTCTTTTTCTTCCATCTTGCTTAACTCCGTTTAATAAAGATTTTATGCATGGAGGAAATATTTCTTCAGAAGGATTTGAAATTACTACTTTTTTAAAATCAGTTGGTTTACTTTTAACTAGTGGCTGATTTTCTAATGAAGTATTTTTTATAATTTTTTCTTGTTTTTCTTTTTGTTCATTCCAATCAAGAGCTTTTAATAATAATTCTCTTGCTTCTTCTTGTTTTGAATCTGGATAAAATGATTTTATCTTTAGATTCAAGGGTCTTGCTTTTTTAATATCAAAATCTTTTATTTCATTCTTATCTATAACTACTGAGGCAAGAGAAGTCTTCTCATGGAGAGAATAGGGCATCCTAAAGAGATGCCTTGGAGATACTAAGATAAGGTCTGCTTCAACACTGCTCTTAAATATTGTTTCAAACATTTCTGGATTTCTTTTAGAATCAAGGTTGCAGAATTCGCAAGAGTCTATTGGCTTTGAAAAAGATTCTTCTAGAGGAGTTCTACAATTTTCATTTGGGCATTTGGGAATTCTTTTTGTTTTTCTAATCATTGTTAATTCATTTCTGCAGTTGGAACAAATCCAGGTTACTAGCTCTTTTTTTATTGAAGGCCTATTACAATTTTTACATGTAATTTTAACTAATTCAGATTCTGTTTTTCCCATTTTTTTAGCTATCTCTTGTATGCCTTCTCCTTTTTCATATTTTTCATAGATTTCATCATCAAGCTTTTTTTTAATCTTGCTTAATAAATAACTGCAAATAATTCTTGGCCATTCTGGAAACATGTCTTTTGTTTTTTGATTATAGATTTCTTTTGGGAATGCTTTCCATGGAATTATTATATGGAAACCGCGCCCTCCACTGAACTTAACTCCTATATTATTTATTCCATGTTCCATTAGTACATTAATCAAAATTTCTGCATAGGTTTTACTGTATTCTAAATATGGGGAGTCTATATCTAGGATTAAGTCCCATCCAATTCTTAATTCATCAAATTCTTTTCTTGAAAGCTCGGTGGATATTTCAAGAGGGTCTTTCCATAATTCCTGGGAGGAATGAAAAGAAGTTGCACCTTTTTTAACAAATTCAATTATGTCTGATTCATATTGAAATGTGTCTGGTCTTTTTCCAAAACCTTCAAAATATCTTGGGACACATTCTCTATTTTTTGAAAAATCAAAAATTGCTTTTTTTATACTGGGGATGGGGTAATACATGAAGGACATTGTCCTGACCCTCTCTTCTTTAAAACTCCTTTCTTCTTTATCTACGACACCTAACGGTTTCTTAGATGTATCTTCCCTAGAGTTTACAGAATTATTTTCCATGTTATTACTCCTATCTTAATTATATTTAAGTGAGGTGATGAATTAAGGGGTATGGGTTTTATAATTATTGCCTTGTTACTAGAAAGTGAAATTGGGTGTTAGACTATAATAATCTTTAAAAATAAAATTGGTTTTAGGAATTGATAAAAAGATGAGAATTTATAATTATTTGAGGAAAAACAATGATCCATATATTTCAAAAACATAAAAAAACTTCGTTTTTATCCATTCAGGTTTTTGAAAATCCTGAGAATTTATTTAAAAATTCTCAGTCTCTTCGCTTAAGGAGGTTAAGCTTCAGATGCTCCTAAAACTAGATCATCCAAAATTATTTTCAGAAATAATAAGCATTATCTCTGAATTGGTTTTAGAAGTAAGACTTAAAATAAGCAAAGAAGGATTGAAGATAATTGCAATTGATCCTGCAAATGTTGCAATGGTTTCTTTTAAACTTCCAAATACTGCATTTTCAGAACTTGAAATTGAGGAAAAAGAAGTTTTAGGAGTTAATCTAGAAAATCTAAAAGCTGTTCTTAGAAGAATCAAACCAGGAAGTATTCTTGTCATGACTAGGGAAGAAAATGAATTAAAATTACAGATAAAAGATAAAGTTACTAGGGAATTCACTCTTGCGTTAATTGATGTTGAAGGTGAAGAAAAGGAAATTCCAAATCTAGAATTTGCAAGCAAAGTAGAGATGTCTTCTCTTGATTTTTCAGAAGCAATTGAAGATTGTGGAGTTGTTGCAGATGCCTGCTCTTTTATTTCAGAGTCAAATAAATTCATAATTCAGGCAAAAGGTTCTTTGAATTCGTTTAAATCTGAATTTGGAGATGAAGTTGGAATTGTTGCAGAAGATGCAAGGTCTAAATATTCTTTAGAATATTTGCAGAAGATGATAAAGGCAACAAAAACAACTGACAAGGTTAAAATAAATTTTGGAAATGATTATCCACTAAAACTAGATTTTATAACTCCTTTTATTGAACTTTCTTTTATACTTGCTCCAAGGGTGGAGAACGAAGATTGACAAGAGATAAAACAATAAAAATAATAACGATTGTTTGTCTGAGGAGAAGATTAGAAGAAAATCAGGAACTTATTTTATAGGATAAGGACTTATGGAAATTAATTTAACTAATGCACTTATTTTAAATGAAGCAAGACATGTTCTTTTAACTCATAATTGTAAAAATGGAAATGATAGATATGAATTTTCTGGTGGAAAAGTTAAACCTGGAGAAAGTCCTGAAGATGCAACTATACGGGAAAATCTTGAAGAACTTGGAGTTGATATTGAACTTCTTGGTATCTTTGGAGACTATGAAACTTTTGATTCTCATGAAGGAAAATTCCTATGTAGAACTTATTTTGCTAGAATAATTCATGGTATCCCTCATCCGGTGGAAAAAGGAAAGATGGATTGGTGCGGTTATGTTCCCTATGCAAGACTTGAAGAATTGACAAGAGAAGGAACCCTGGTTCCAAATCTAATTAGTGCATTGCCGGAATTAAGAAGAATAGTTGCTTAAATTTTATTTTTCTATTCGCTAATGAATAATTCTATTTCGCAACATTTAATAAGTTAAAAAAACAAAGTTTATATATGGGAAATAAAAGAGGTGCGACTATATATAGATTTAATAATAAATTATCTATATTTCCTAAATGCAATCGCTCAAACTCGCAATCAGACTCGTTATTAAATTATATTTTGCCTTCGTCTAATCGCTCTACTCGCGTTTTTAATCAGCCATCTAATTCTATTTTCCTTGATTCAAAACGCTCGCAGGTTACAATCTTTATTATACTTGCACTTATAATCGTTGTTGTGATATTGATTATCTTTCTTTTAAAATTAAAGGGCACTAATATTATGCAAGTTATTGATGAAAATAATCCGCAGGGCTCTATAGAAACCTGCACTAAGCAGGCTGTTGAAGATGGCCTTGAAAGAATAACTGCAAATGGGGGAGATATTAATCCTGGATTTTCTGTTCAATATAAAAATGAGAATTGGGTTTATATTTGCTATAGTGGAGAATATTATAAGCAATGTTCTTATCAAAGACCTTTGCTTGTTGAGCATATTCAAAGAGAATTAGTCCAGTATATAACTCCTAAAATAGAAGATTGTTTTCAAAAACTTAAGATGAAAATAGGGCAAAGTTCAACTGTCATAGATTCTCCTGGTATAAAGGTTTCTGTAAATTTATTTCCTAAACATGTTGGAATAAAAATTGAAAAAGACTTTCGTATTACAAGAGGAGACAGTACAGTTTCTTTTGATAAGTTTAATATTGTAATACTACATCCTATTTATGATTTGCTGACATTGCCATGGAGGTTGGAAATCAACAGGCAAAATATTGTTATTTTGATTCATTAGGATACATGATACTTAATCCTAGTTTTGATATTGAGGAGACTATAACTTCAGATAGTGATAAGATTTATGTAGTAACTGAAAAAGCAACTAACTATAAATATCAATTTGCTGCAAGAAGTTGTCCTCTTCCTCCTGGATATTGATCAAAAAAACA
>CAYHLB010000011.1:0-847 GCA_964357325.1 Candidatus Woesearchaeota archaeon | reverse complement strand
CACTCCTTAAGGTGTGTTTGTTACAGGCCATTGTTTTTTGGATGATCAAGAATTGAATATAAGTAAAATACCACCTCTTAAAAGAGGTGATTTTCAATTCTTGACATAACCAAAAATATTAAATACAAAAATAAGCTATGGTTTATATAAAAAAGAGGGAAAAAGTGTTTCATAAAAGAATAATAAGTTACTTTGAAATTTTTATACTTGTAGTTGCAGTTTTTGCATTTGCATATTTAATAAATGATATTGATGATAAAAAGGATTCTGTTGATGGAAAAGATTTTTCTATTGGTAGATGGATAGCTTTGGGTTTTTCTGAAATAATTGCCTCTATGATTGGATTATTTGTTTTCTCATATATAATTTATACTATCAAAGAAGTCTCTGCTGAAAATACACTTGCAACAACTCCTATATGCTGCAGTAAGACAAATACTGGAAAGTGGTGTGGGATGGATCTTCCTCAAAACTGTGATAAAAATTATCCCACATATATGTCTAATTGTTCTAGTGTTGATGAAGGTTATTGCAAAAAAGGATGCTGTCAAAGTCAATTAGATGGTATTTGCAATCCTTTATCTTCAAATGCTACTTGCAAAGATCTTGGTGGTGAATTTTTTCCAGGAGATGCTCTTTGTGGAGGAGTAACTTGTAGAATTGGTTGTTGTCAGATTGGAGGAGCTGATGCTAAACTTACAACTGAAAAACAATGTAGGTTTTTAGGAAATAGCCAAAATCCTACAATCCCTACTGAATGGAATCCTGAAATAACCAATCAATTAAAATGCAAATATTCTGTTCAAGGAGGTACAAAAGGAGCTTGTATTCTTGATAATGGAAAAAA
>CAYHLB010000010.1:0-14322 GCA_964357325.1 Candidatus Woesearchaeota archaeon | reverse complement strand
ATATTCAAATCTTTGCAATGAATTTGTTTCAAGTCCGTAAAGAGCAATTGTCTCCATTACAAAGAAAGCAACAAGGACAATCAAAGTCCATTTAAGTTTTGCATTAAATCCTAATTTTTTTTCAATAGGCCCCTTTACTTCAGGAAGATTTTTTAAAATATCAATGAATTCCATGGTACGAAGCCATACCTCTTATGGCGAGTACAAGAAAAATCTTGTTTGTTGATTTTTCTGTACAGAAAATCCCTAAGGGATTTTCTTGTAATTGAAAATTATAATGGATTTTCATATAAATTAGTAAATTTTTAGGTTTATAAAACTTCTTTTATAGTCTTATTTTTTCTTAGGTCCATTTTTTCTGCCTTTGGACTCTTATTTTCTTCAGATTTTTTTATAGAAACTTCTTTAACATTTTTTTCATGCTTAGCATCTTCTTTATTTTTCTTTTCATTCACTATAACAATTGCCTTTCCACCTGCTTTTTCAATTTTTTCCTTTGCACTTTCTGAAAAAGCTCTTGCCTTTATTGTTATTTTTTCTTTTAGTTCTCCATCACCAAGAATCTTATATCTTTCAAGAACAAGTTCCTTTCCATTTTTCATTAAAGAATTGAAGTTCTTTTGAATTTCATCAAGATTCATAACATCATTTTTCTTTCTATTTGTATTTCTACTTGTAATTCCCTGTTTTCCAAAATAATTATTTCCATATAATTTTATCACCATAGATTTTTTATGATCTGCCCTTTTTCCAGTTCCAGCCATGCCAACTCCACCATGATGACCACTTCCTTTCCATTTTTTTCTAGCACCATGTCCATGAGTAGTATTGCCTCTCCATTTCTTTGACTTCTTAGATTTCTTTACTTTGAATCCCATTTTTATGCAGCTACCTCCATTACAGGTTTATTAAACAGTTCAATTTGTAATCTATTGGGATTTTGACTTCTTTGAGTATCATATAAAACATTTTTTTCTAGCATTTGTTCTGTAGCAACATAGGTAGTTAATTCATACTCTTCTTCATTTTTTTTCTTAATAGTAATAAATTCATGCAGTCCATCATAATGATCAGTAGATCCGACAATTTCTCTTCTTTGTGCAATCACTATGCTGTCGCCCATTACTAATGATATTAAATTTCCTTCCCTTATTCCATTTGTTATTTTTCTTGCACTAACTAATTTCATTTTATAACATCCTCTCAACTAATTTATTTATGTCTGATTTATTGTTTCCTAAAACTCCAAGTGGATATTGCAATTTGCTTTTTATTCCACCTCTTGGTGGATGTAATCTAAAAAATGGTTTCAGTCCTAATTCATTTAAAGATTTTCCTTTTAATATTTCATCAGAAACATCTCCTGCATTGAACTTTTTATTATCAATTCCCTGTCCTCTTGCTTTTATTAATTTCTCAAGAATATCTCTTTCAATTTCACCATAGCTAATATGGTATTTAACTTTTTCAATCATTCCAACCATATTTTTATTATTACCATGAACTAAAATACATGAATATTTTCTTCTTAATCTCATTCTATCAAGAGTTTCTCTAACTTCAGGTTTTACTTTTACTTCTCCTGCAATTCTGATTACAACTAGCAATTTGTGAGCATCCTTTCGAGTCTTGTTTTCTCCTTTCTCTTCAAAACTTGGTTTTGAACTTATTTTCTCTTTTTCAAAAGAGCTCCCATGACTAGTTTTATGTTCTACTTTCTTTAATTTTTTGCTTTCCATATTCTACTTCTATCTATATTTATTCATCCTTTCTTTTTCATTCGGTTTTTGCCTTAGATTATTTTGATTGTGTCTTCTGAAAACCCTAGCTTTACCAAGGCTCTTCTTGCATTCTTTGTGTGGTCTCCTTGGAGTTCAACAGTATTTTCCTTTACTGTTCCACCACATGCCAGTTCCTGCTTAAGGCCCCTTGCAATAGTTTTCAAGTCCACGCCTTGAAAACCTGAGAACAAAGTAACAATCTTTCCAAACTTTTTCTTCTCAGTTTGGACCTGTATTCTTTGTTCTGTTTTTGCTATGTCTTCACAAACACATGCTTGTAAAGGCAATCCGCATTTCGGACATATATCCATATTTTGTTATTTACCAGCTGACCCCTTATGTTGTCTGCTGAAGGTTAATAATCTTGCGATTGTTCTTTTTATCTCTCTTATCTTTATTTTTCCACCTTTATTTGATGCAACTTGATTTTTAATTAATTCCATTCTTAAGTCTTTTACTTTTTCATGAATTTCCTTTTCATTCATTTTTTTTATTTCCTTTGATTTTAATACTGCCATGTTGAATTTCTCTGAAATTTAACATACAGAGAATTTCTTAAATTCTCTGTATGTTCAAAAACTTGTTTATTAAAAACTTCATACTTGTAAAAGTTGAAGTTCCCAAAAACCTTTGGTTTTTGAGGACCGAAGGTTTTCGCTGTTTTTGAAATATTTAGTTTTATTTTTGCCATATTGAATTTCCTCGAAATTTAATATTTATTTTTTTCATGTTCATACCTCTGCCCCTTTATTTTCTTCCTTAACCTCTTCTATTTTCTTTTCTTTCTTAATCCTTTTCGTTTTCTCAGCGACCTTTATCGTTTTCTTTTCAATATTTTCTTCCACAACCTTTCCCTTTTTTATTCTTTCTTTAATATCATCTCCAATTTTAATCTGGTCATAGATTCTTTTTTCAGGAGACATTATTGCAACCTTTATTCCACTTATTCCAAGTTTTGTCAAAGCAGTTGCCTGTGCCCTATCAACTTCCTTAGAAGATTGTCCTGCTTTTTTTAAATATCCTTCTGAAAACCTCCAGGATTTTGCTCTTTCACTTGGTAATTTTCCACTAAGCCTTAATTCACATCCAAGAGCTCCCGCCCTCATTATCTCTTGTAATTTTTTATAAGCAATAACCTTGAATTTCAAATTCCCCATTCTTTCAAGTGCCATTGCAATTTCATCAGCAACAAGTTGAGCATCGAATAAAGGATTCCCTATTTCTTTTATTTCAATATGAGGATTTTCAAGTTTGAACCTAGTTTTTAGGAAATTAGTAAGTTCTTCTATTTTCTCTCCTTTTCTTCCAATAACAAGTCCAGGTCTTGCAGTGCTTATCACTATTTTTTCACCAACAGGAGTATATTCAATATCAAGTCTTGAAATTTTTCCCTTTCCAAGATTTCTCTTGATATATTCTTTAATTCCATATTCTTCTTTCTTTAGTTTAATGAATTTTGCTTTTTCCATGTTACTCAGTTATTCCATATTCATTTAATAATTGATCTAATGCTTCATAAATTTTTTGTTCAGCTAAATCTTCGCTAGGCTCATATGTCCTCATAGTGGTTAATTCATGTTCATTACTAATTGCTTTTCTTCCACATCCCCAACTCCAGCATCTATGTGCTTGAAGGATAGCATTCCCATTTCTGCATAAAGTATCTAATCCAATATTAGTTCTTCTAGTTACTAATTCTCTTCCACTTCTAAATTCTACGACCTGTCCAGGAGAACATTTTTTAACACTGATTCTTCTTTCTTTTGTTTTTTGTGGTTCTAATAATTGACTCATTTTACATCTCCTTTGTTTTTGAAAGAGCATCCATACAAGCTCTTGCAAGATTTATGGTAGTTCTTATTTGTCCTGATGTTGAACTATAAACATCTTTTATTCCAGCAACTTTTAATATTTTCTTGCATTCATCTCCAATAACAAGTCCAGTTCCCTGAGGAGCAGGCATGAGTTTTACTCTTGAACTTCCACATCTTCCTTCAACAATAAATGGAACAGTATGTTCTTCTCCACAAATACAGTCAAAGCTTCCACATCCTCTTTTAATCTTCATAAGATTTAATTTAGCATATCTAAGCGCCTTTGCTCTTGCAGGAAGAGTTTCTTTTGCTCTTCCATAGCCAAGCCCAACATGGCCATTTCCATCTCCAACAATAACCATGCATGCGAAAGTTGCAGTGTTTCCTTCTTTTGTTTTCTTTTGAGTCTGTCTCCAGGCTCTTCTTTTTCCTCCACCAAATTTTCCCTTAGCTTGTCCAATATTAAGAGTATCTGATTTCAAGTCAAGAAGACTTTCAACTATTTCAAATTCAAGTATCTTATGCTTAGATGCTTCATCAATTGAAGTTATTTTTTTATCCTTTACTAATTTTCCCAGTTTAGTTTTAGGAATCCAATCTTCTAAATTCTTGATTTGCATTTGTTTTATTCTTTCTTCTCTTATCTTTGCTATTTCATCTTCTCGCATATTATTTCTCTCCCTCATATTTTCATCCCCCAGTTTTCTTTTCTTTTTTAGGTTTGCTTTCTACACCTTTTTCAAAAGCACTTAATAAGGTATTCATTATTTTTTCATTCTCTCCTTTTATTCTTTCTTCATTTGGAACAACTTCTTCATCATAATTTATTTCTCCTCCACCATCTGAAAATCCTTTAACAGCAGCATAAATACGAGATCCTTTTGTATTAGGTATTAAACCAGTATCTAAAACAACTCTTTCATTTAATTTAGATTTTTTTGCAAGCAAAAATCCTGCTAAATATGAAGCAGTAATGCATTTTAAGCTTCCTGATTTATCTTCAGGCCAACCAAACTTTAAAAGATCTTTTGTTGTTGTGCTATAAATAACCTTATCTTGAGCATGAATACTTTGAATTATTTGTAGAATTATATATCTATTTGTTTTTCTTACAACTAGTCTTAGTGACATGCCCTTAAGTAGTTTTAATCTTTTATTATAGTTTGTTTTGTTTTCAATTCTTCTTCGTTTGTCTATTTTCATTCGGCTTTAGCTCCTGATTTTTTTCTTGTCTTCTTTTCTGAAGTTTTTTCAACTTTTACAGAAATTTCCTTAATTTCTTTGTTTCCTAGTTTCTCAGATTTTGATTGAATAGGATTCTCTAAATATTCTTTTAAATGAGCTTTGCTTCTAAACATACTCATTCTTATTTTTTTTCTTATATCTCTATAAGTATCATTTTCTATTTTTCCAGCGCTTTTTAATTCTTTTATATATTTTCTTAATTTCCTCGTTATCTTAACATAGGTTTGCTTTCTCTTTTTTATCTTTTTCTTAATCTTACCTGGACCTTTTTTAGTTTTTCTTTTTTCCTGTTTTCTTCTTCCTGAAACAGGTTTTAATGAGATTATTCCTTCTTCAACAAGTGTATGTATATCTTGCTTAGTTATTGCTTCTTTTATTTCAGAAAGAGAATCACTATGGAATATTATTCTTCTTTTTCCAACACCAAGTGTTCTTGCAGCAAGTTCCTTTTTATTTTGCAGATTCATTGAGTTTTTCCTCCATAATTTCTCTTTCTTTTTTATGACTATGTTCTTCCTTTACTTCCTCTTGTTTCTGTTCTGGCTTTTCAACAACTTTTTCTTCATTCTTCTGGCTTTCTTTCTCAGGTTTCTTATCTCCTTCTTCCCCTCTTTTTTCCTTTTCTTTTTTCTTCCCCTCTTTCTTTAATTTTTCCTCTCTTTTCTTCTCTATTTCATGTTTTATCTTTTCCACAAATTTTTTAGGATTTATATTATAAACTTTAATGTTATGTTTTAAAGCATATTCCATTAACTCCATTTTCTTTCTATTTCCAATGTTTCCAATTACAGCAATTTCTTCTTTAGACATTTTTTTCATCCCATCTAAATTATTAACCTTCTTAGGCATTAATCCATTCAAAGCAAATCTTTCTGTCTTTTCATTTCTAAAACCAATGCTAACATTCCTAAGATGTCCTTTCATCCTAAGTCTTACTTTATTATCAATTCCATTTGCTCTTCTGTATTTTAATTTTTTATTTCTTCTTAAACCTAATTTTGAATATTGCCAATATCCTGCTCTCACAAATTTAGTTTTTTTTCTTTTCATAAAAACACTCTCCCTGGTTTTTCAATAATAAATATACCATCTTGAAAGATTCTTCTATCTCTAAATCTTACTTTTGTACCTTTTTCAATATTAGCTGCTGTCTGCCCTGCTTTTTCAATATCAGGGCCATCTACTTCAATTATATCCTTGTTTATTTTAACATTAACAGTATCAAGAATCTTGGCTCTCCTATCTTTTTTTTCACCTAAAAAGTTTTTAATAACAATTTCATTTGTATTTTTATCATGGCTAACAGTCATTGGGAAATGAACATTTGCAATTTGTAACTTGTACTTAAAAGGCTCCTTAAATCCTTCAACTGCATTTTTTAAATGAGCAACTAAAGAACCCAAAACCCTTTTTTCAACTCTTCCATCTTTTTTAGTCTTTAAAATAATCTTATTGTCTTCAACAGATGCAGAGATTAATAGATTCACATTTCTCTCGATTTTTATATTTCCTTTTTCAATTACAATTGTATTTTTATCAACTTTTGTATGAATTCCTGAGTCAAGCTCAATAATTTTTTGTATTCCACTTGTTTTTTTCTTTTCCTTTGGCATTTTAGTAAATATATGCAACTAAGCATCCTCCGAGATTTTGTTCTTCAGCTTCATTATGTTTCATAAGACCTTTATTTGTGGAAACTATCACAAATCCGAAATTTTTTGCAGGAAGAAATCTTCTTACATAATAGTTTATTCTCTCAACAGGAGCTGTAAATCTTGGTTTTATGGCTTTGAATTCATTCACTTTCTTTATATCAATCTTAAGCTCATTGCCGTCAACAGAATAATCAAGATATCCGCTATCTTTAGCTATATCTAATATATTTCTCAATAACTTTGAGTGTTTTTTTAATATAACACTTTTCTTTCTAGCTTTTTTAGCATTTATTATCTGATTCAATCCATCTGAAACTACATCTTGTGACATTTTTAAATTTGGTATTTTTTGTTATTTAATTTTGAATATGGAATTGACATCTTTATCTCAAACTCCTATTTGTTATTTTTTGCCTCATGTTAATTTTTTACTCCTATGAATATTTTTTAAACCCCAAGTCTTCAGCAATCTCCCTAAAGCATTGCCTACATAAATTTATTTCATATTGTCCAACCTGTGCTCCAAATCTTCCGCACTTTTCGCATTTCTTTCTAGCAATTCCACAGGATTTTTCCTGAGGTTTATTATGCTTAATCCATTTTTCTTTTTTAGCAGACTTTCTAGATAGTTGCTTCAAAACTTTTCTCCAATCTGATGCTGTCATCTTAAATCACCTCCGGTGTTTAAGAGACAGAGAATTTTAGAAATTCTCTGTATGTTGGAAATTTTTAATTTCCGAGCACTCAAAATCCCTTCCGAGGATTTTTTTGTTTTCAAAAATCTGTTTGTTAAAAACTTCATACTTGTAAAAGTTGAAGTTCCCAAAAACCCCTGGTTTTTGAGGGCCGAAGGTTTTCGCTTATTTTTGAAATTCATCTTAAATCACCTCTGGTGTTTATTTTTATCATGTTATTAAATAATGTTTAATTTGAAATTTTTCTTCAAAAAATTCAATATTTCCTCCTTTGTAACATCTTGTCTTTTAGGATATTTTCCTTGTTTTATTTTTCTAAGTTTTACTCTTTTTCCTTTTCTTGAAAATGATAAATCAGCTTCAAATCCCAATATTCCAATATCCCTATTATACTCCAGTCCAGGAATCTCAATATATTCCCTTATTCCAAATGAAAAATGATTATTAACAATCTGCTTTGATTTTATTGTATTGTCAAGTGCAGCAAAGAATCTCTTTAGCAAAGTTATTATTTCATTTCTATCTCTTATTGTAACCTTACATCCACTTTTCTTTCCAGGGCTAATACCAAAATCAGGAATTCTTTTCGTAGATTTTACAACTTGAATTTTTCTCTTTGTTATTGTTTCAAGTAATTTTATAGACCTTTCTAGTTTGTCTTCAATTCCACCGCAATTTAAGACCATTTTTTCTATTTCAAGCTCATGCATTTTATTTTCTGCCATTTTATTTTATAACAATAATATTTTTTATCCAAACATTTATTTTTCCTTTTTCTGAATTTATTTTTGCTAGTTTCTTTCCCCCTCTTTCAATTATTTCTTCAATTTTACCAATATTGCCTGCATGCTTTCCATCAACAACAAACGCTTCCTTTCCCTTTTCCATAGGAATAACTTTTTCAACTTTATTACTCTTCATATTAAAAAGCAAAGAATCTCCGACATTTGCTTTTTCTTTTATCAAAATATTTCTTCCATGCATTAGATTGAATTGAGTTTTTCCACCTTCAATTAGTCTTTTATTTAATATTTTATAGATTTTGTTTTCAGATTCTTTTTCAGAAACTTCTTCAAAAATCATTTTCTTTTGATAGGATAATATTGCTTTGTAATTTTTCTTAGCCTCTGGTAGAGAGATTACATCAAATAAGCTAATTGGATAAGTAATCTCTCTAATAATTTTATGATTTACCTGTATTTTGCCTTCATTCAATAGTCTTTTTAATTCTTTTTTATTTCTAACAATTTTTAAAATATCCCTCATAATCACAACTAGGGAAATTGCATCTTTTTTATTATGTTTAGGCACAGCTACATATTTTGTTCCTTTTCTAGGAATAGGCCAGAACTTCCCAATTGTTTTTCGTTTTATGTGCATTTTATTTAGACCCTCCGTTATAAAATGGACATTCAAAATTTTCTAATTTTGTTATGTGCATTTTATTCTAGTCCTCCAGTTTTTTCCTTTGATTTTGCAGGCTTTTCTTCCTTTTTATTTATCTTCCTTTCTAAAGCAGCTTTTCTTTGCTTATCATTTAAATTAAGTTCAGTTGTCTGCAGATTTGAAGGATCAAACCATACACTAACCTTTGAACCATCTTTCTTAGTCCTATATATTCCTGCAATAGTTACTTTTAATTTTTTAAAGTCCACTTTTTCAATTTTGCCTTTTTTATTTTTAAATTCTCCAATCATTATTTTAATTTCATCATCTTTTCTAATTGGAAAATTTCTTTTTCCATATTTTTTTCTAAGTTCCTTTGATAAATGTACTGAAATCATTTTATGCCTTAGGTGAATAGGGGCATTATATCTGTATTTTCTCTGTTTTCTAGGTTGTTTGCTTCCACTCCATTTGTTTGAAAATTCTTTTTTCATATTATCGTCTTCTTATTACCTCCACAGTATATAGGTGTCCTCCATGTTTGTAAGTTATAGCTAATTTTTGTCCAGGTGTATTTTGGAAATAACTATCTCCTTTTTTCAGATCCTTAGGCACTTTTTCATCACAAGGGTAATTTTCAGTTATTAGTATAGACTCTGCAGCCTCTGCTAATCTTTCTAATACTTTCCTAAGTTCTTGTCTTTTTGTTGCTTTCATTACCATTTTATAATATAAACTTAGCTATCTTAGCTAGGAAAGGATATCTTTCAGCTGCCTCCTTTGCAATAGGTCCTTTAATCTGAGTCCCTTTTGGATTACCTTTCTCATCTTTAAGCAATGCAACAGCATTGTCTGTGAATGCAACTCTTTCACCAGTTAATCTTCTAAAAGGTTTAACTTGCCTTATAACAACAGCATCAAAAACCTCTCCCTTCATCTTAGGATCTCCTTTTCTCACTGAAATTTTTATCATATCTCCAAGTTTAATGTACTGTTGTCTTCCTCTTTTAGTTTTCATTCCTTTAAGTCCAACTATTTTTACAATTCTTGCACCACTATTATCACTTGCAAGAGCACTGCTTCCTATGTTCAATCCATTTGTTAATTTTGCTCCAACACCTTTCATCTTAAATCACCCCCACTAATTTTTCTATTTACCATAAAATGAATTATCTTACTTATTGGCCTGCATTCCATTATTTCAATATAATCTCCAATATTTATTTCATTAAACATACAATCAGGTAGTCTTGCATGAAGTTTTGTTTTTCTTGCAGAATATCTTTCATATTTTTTAACATACAATGTTCTTTCAAATTCAATGACAACTCTTTTTGGAAATTTCTTTATCACAAATCCCTTAAAGCTTCTGCCTCTAAGACTGATTAAACCATGTGTTGGACATAGTCTGTCATTGCATGAGCCTGCAGATTTATCAAAATCTGCACTTGCCTTCATTTCTATTTTTTGTTCTTTTGCCATCTGAAGCTTTACCTCTTAAAGCGAAGAATCAGGAAATTTTCTAAATTTCCTGAGTTTCCAAAAACTTGTATGGTTTTTGGAATTATGTTTAATTTTTTTATTATCATTATTTTTTCTCCTTTGGTTTCTCCCCCTTCACTTTCTTCACAATCAATTTTATTGTAACATGGCTTCTCTTCATTCTTCCTTGTCCAAATCTTTTGTAAGGCCTTGAAGCATTATTTGGAATTGCATGAACAGCATATTTTTCAAGTTCAATTTCTTTTACAATTGCATTAGATTTAAGACTCTTTAATAGTCTTATAAACTCTCCTGCTCCTTTAACAGGATATCTTCCACTTCCACTTGTCTTATTCATGTTTCTTCTATGTGGAATTTCTCCAGCCATTGGAATTGCTCTCTTCATTTTTACAACTTCTTCAAGTTGTTTTATTGCAATATCCATGTCCTTTCCTCTAATAAATTTGCTTAAAGCAATAGCATGTTTTAATCCAACAGGAAGATTTTTTCCATTTACAATTGCTGTTTTTTCTTTTTCAATTTGTATTTCTTGTTTTGTCATGTTTAATTTGAGTTTACGAAAATTTAACAGACAGAGAATTTCTTAAATTCTCTGTATTTTCAAAAACTTGTTTATTAAAAACTTCATACTTGTAAAAGTTGAAGTTCCCAAAAACCTTTGGTTTTTGAGGACCGAAGGTTTTCGCTGTTTTTGAAATATTTAATTTAACCATGTTTACTTCACCGACGCAGATGCACTTGATCTTGTTGCACCAATACCTGCTGCTCCATGTTTAACTTTTTGTCTTGTAACTGAAAATTCTCCAAGTCTATGCCCTAGCATCTCAATTGTAATATCAATTGGAACAAATTCTTTCCCATTATGTATATTGATTTTCAATCCAACCATCCTCGGAACAATAACAAGTTCTCTTTGATGTGTTCTTATTTGCTTTCCTTTCAAGATTTTATTATTAAATCTTAGTAAGAATCTTTCAACTTCCCCATATTGCCTCATAAGAGTTCTTTTCTCATTTGATTTTAATAACTCTGCAAATTCCCTTATGTCTAGGTTTTTTAAATTTTCAATAGTTTTGCCCCTATAGGTTTGTTCTTTTTTCTTAAAATCTTCATTTTGTTGTATTGTTTGTTCTTTCATCTTACTTCACATATCCTGTTCTTTTAGGTCTAATATGCCCAACTTTTTGTCCTGGTGAAGCATTTCTTTGAGCAATCTTTGATTTAATTCTCTTTCCTCTTCCACTTCCGAATGGATGATCCACAGCATTTGTCTTAATTGGAGATGTTCTATGCCATTTCTTTCCTCTTGCTAACATTCTATGGTGTTGTTTTCCAGCTTTAACCAATGGTTTTGAAGCTCTTCCACTTCCACTTACAATTCCGATTATTGCCCTGCATTCTGGATTTAATCTTATTCTTCTTCTTTTGATTATTACTTCAACGCTTTTATCATCCTTGATTCCAATTGTTCCACTCATTCCAGAACATCTTAACAATCTTCCACCACTTCCAGGAAAGACTTCTATGTTGAATATATTTGTTCCTTGAGGAATATCTTTTAATTTTAATATGTTTGCATTTTTAACATCAGCCCCCCCCATCATTATTTCTTGCCCTTCATAAACTCCATCGCAAGCAGGAACATAAAAAGCTTTATCTTCTATTCTAATTTCAGCCAAAGGAGATGTATGGCAAACTGAATTAATTAGTTTTTCAATCTTGGCTTTTCCTTCAACACTAACTCTCGGATATGAAATTCTATAAACATATGCTTTTTTTCTTACTTGGAATGTAAAGCTTCCTTTTCCCTTTGCTCGTCCTGTTGTTCTTTTACCCATGTTATCTTTTTCTTGCCCCCCATAATTCCATTGCTTTTTGATAATCTTGTCTTCTTAATGAATATTGAGTAAGTTCACGATTTATTGCTTCAGAAGAAACTATAAAGATACCATCCCCATCATGCCCCACATTTAATTCCAAGATTCCCTTAATTACTTTTTCTGTATCTAATCTTTCTTCAACTGAATCCATAAAAAGACATAAATCTTCATCAAATCTCCCTATACATAACATTCTTCTTAATCTTGTCCCAACCCTAACGTCAACAAGCTTACCCTCATATTCTTTTAAGGCCTCTTCAACTCTTTGTTCAATTAATGTTTGTTCAGTCATTTTATATCATCCCCAACTTAGTTGCAACATCAATTGCAGGATTTTTTGCATTTAATTTAATATAGCATATTTTTTTATTATTTGTAATAAGTGTATTTATTTTGTCAATTTTTACCCTAAAAATTTCTTCAAATTCTTTTTTTATTTCATCTTTTCCTTTTCGTCTGTCTTCTTCAATTGTGATTATATTATTCAGTTCAATCATTCTAACTGCTTTTTCTGTTGTTATTGGTCTCATTTCTTCTCTCCTGTTTGATTTTGACAAAGATTTTGGTAATAAGGTAATCCGGTTAGGTATTCTAAAAGCATTGCATGGGCATGAAGTGTTGCAACTACCGGATCCATTTGAGCCATTAGTCCAAAGTTTATTTCTGCATACTGATGAATATCCCCTCTTGCTAAAGCTTCATTTGCAAATCTAACCATTCCTCTCGCCATATTTCTACGATATTCTGCTATTTTTTCTTCTCTTATTTTAGCTTCTTCTAATTCTAATTGTTTTGGATCAAATCCCCTACTATATCTAAATCCTCCGACCATATTATTGTTTTTTCTCCATTTTCTTATTTAATAATATTTTTTCCAAATCCCCTATTGATTTTTCAGTAAAAATTGTTATTCTTGCTCCACAATCAGCTAAATCGCTTACTGTTAATTCATTTACTTTAAGAACATCAATTCCAGTAATTCTCATTTTTTCTTCATTACCAATAACTAATAATAGTCCTGCACTTTTCTTATATTTTCTTCCTCTTCCTTTCCCCTTTCCAGCTCTAACTGTTTTCTTTTGAATGCTAACTGCATATAGTTCTCCAAGTATGTTTTTTAATGAATTTAGGAATTCTTTTGAATTCAAAGCGAGTATTTTATCTTCAACAATCAATGGGAACTTTAGTTCTATTTTTTTATCTCTCATAGAAAAATATTTTTTCTTTATTTGTTCTAAAGAAGAAACATAGGTAAGTGATGATAATAATGCTTTTATTGACTCCTTTTTATTAATCTTTAATTCTCTTCTTACAACCTTTGGAGGATGAGCTCTTCTTCCACCTTTTGCACTTGGAATAATTGCAGCAACCCATGAGAATTGTGTTCCTCTTCTCCACATTTTTTTCTTAGGATATCTTGACATTCCTCTACCTCTGTCTGATTTCCAATCATGTCTTGTGTGAAGAACACTTCCACTTGCACTTCTATCCATTCCAGCATATCTCTTTGGTGCATATGGTTGCCTTGTTTTTTCAGCTTCAATAACCTTAAAGATAATATCTTCTCTTATAGGTTCTTCAAATAGCTCTGTTGTTATTTCTTTTATTTTCTTTCCATTAATATCTAAAACTTGTGCTTTCATCTCAACTCCACAAACTCATAATTTCTTTTAACTATTTTCTTCATAGGACGAAGTGCATGAGTTATTAACACTTGTCTTTTTTGAGGGCCTTGAACACTTCCCTGTAAAACAATATAATCTGTATTTATCTTTCCAAAATTCTGAAATCCTTCCTTAGGATTTATGTCTTTATCTTTAATATTTGCAATTGTAACAATTTTACTATTATAAACAACTCTTGTAAAAAATCCCATTTGTCCTGCTCTTGGTTGATGATAATCAACTCTTGAAGGATGCCATGGACCACCACTTCCCAATGTTCTTTGACCTTTTTCTGATTTATGTGACTTCAATGTTAGTCCAAATCTTTTAACTGTTCCCTGCAAACCCTTTCCTTTTGTAACTCCTCTTATGTCAACTATTCCGTCTTTAAAAACTTCTTTTATTGAAATTTCTTTGTTTATATTATCTTGAACAAACTTTAATTTATCACCTAAACTTCCGCAAAGTCCAATCTCCTTAACATCTGGAGTTTTTTTAACACCTGTTTTTTTAACCTGAGAATAAACAATCACCCTTATATCATCATAATCCTTAAAATCCTCTATTTTCATTAGGGATTTTCCATCTTTAGATGGACTTGCTATATTTTTAGGAGTCTTTATTTTTCTTTTTAACTCCTTATCTAAATTGTGATTTAAAACCTCACCAATAACTTTTTTATCTTTATAAAATCTAATT
>CAYHLB010000009.1:0-14627 GCA_964357325.1 Candidatus Woesearchaeota archaeon | reverse complement strand
TATTTTTTTGTACTCATCTAAAGATAAATCATTTCCTCCAATTATATTCACTAAAGCACCTGTTGAGTTTGAAATATCTACATCAAGCAATGGATTATTAATTGCTTTTTCAACTGCTTCTTTTGCTCTATTTGCTGAATCTGCTTCACCCATTCCAATTAAAGAAACTCCTCCATTAGACATTACTGCTTTTACATCTGCAAAATCAAGATTAACCAGGCCTGCTTTTGTTACAAGTTCTGTTGTTCCTTTCACTGCATTTGTGAGTATTTCGTCAGCAACTTTAAATGCTGTTTGCAGAGGAAGTTCTGGTGCAATTTCTAAGAGTTTATCATTTGGAATAACGATCAATGTATCTACAACAGCTTCTAATCTTTCAAGACCGTATTCTGCATTTTCAATTCTCTTTTTTCCTTCAATTGTAAATGGAAGTGTAACGACTCCTATTGTTAGTGCTCCTTGTTTTTTTGATAGACTTGCTATAACTGGAGCTGCTCCTGTACCTGTTCCTCCACCTAAACCACATGTAATAAAAACCATGTCGCAATTTGCTAATCTTTTTCTTATTTCTTGTTCTGATTCATGGGCTGCTTCTTCTCCTATTTTTGGATTAGAACCTGCTCCTAATCCCAGGGTTAATTCTCTTCCAATCAAAATTTTATAGTCTGCATCTGAATATAACAAGTCCTGGGCATCTGTATTGACTGCTATGAATTCTCCGCCTTTAATGCCAATTTCTTTCATTCTAGAAATAGTGTTTCCACCTGCTCCGCCAACTCCAAATACTTTTACTTTTGAATGCTGTTTTTTAAGAAGTTCCTCTAGTTCTCTATCTATTTCAGCTAGTTCTGGATCTTTAATCATATCCATTCCATCAGAATCTCTAAGTGCCATATTTCTCTTTTTTACTCCTTTATATTAGAAAAATTCAAAATCTTTATTTAAATATTATTGTGTTTATAATATATCTTTTATATTGATAGAATTGTTATAAATCCAGCCTCTCAATGTTCGGTATGGAAAGTAAAAGAGTGAATATTGCTATTGCAGGAGGCCCTTGCACTGGAAAAAGCACACTTTCTGCCTATGTTTATGCTCATTTAAAATTAAAGGAGTATGATTATGATTTAATTTTAGAAGAATGCAGGAAATTAAAAAAAGAATTTGGAACATTCAGGACTCCTTTTGAGAGATTTTATATGTGGAGACAACAGGAAAGAGAAGAATTAAGGTCCAATGCTCAGCATGGATTTATAACAGATAAACCATTATTTCATTACTATGCTCAGGCAAGACAGTTTGCAGCAGAACCAAGGGATGACATGGCTGTTAGAGAGTTTTTTAGAATGTGTTTAGAATTAAATAAGAGGTATCAATTGATTGCAATTCCTGAAAATCCTCTTGAAATTCCTTATAAAACCGATCAATCAAGATCTTCAAAAATGGAGATTTCTGTTGCAAGACATAAAATCATAAGAACGTTTGTTGAACATACTTGGCCTGAGAAATTACTATTGGTTCATGGAAGTTTAGAAGATAGAACAAAACAAGTTGTTGAAAAAGCTTCTTGTTTATTATCTCAAGAAGGCTTTTCTCCTGAAATAAATTCTCCTTGGCTTGGAAAACTTGATGAAGAATTATAATTATTTCTCTTGAATTTTTTCTTTTTTATCTTCTGCTATTTCTATATCTAATCCTAGGATATCATTGAACTTTTGTTTGAAAACCTCAATTAAAAAACTAAGCTTTTTTTCACCTAAGGGGTCTTTTTCATCTGGCTTTTTATTTTTGAATATAATCTTTTTATCATTAATTTCAAAATCAAATTTGTCTCTGAAGAAAAATTCTTGCAAAGAATTTATTTTTTCTTTTTCATCATTTATTCTGTTTTTTATTTCAAAATTATAGGTTATTTCTTTTCCAGCTAATGGATTATTAAAATCTATTATTACTCTTCCTCCTGAAACAGATAGTATCTTAGCTACATATTGGTCTAGTTGAATTGTCATTCCAGGAACAGGATGCATGTTTTTTTCAAGAAAAACCTTTATTGGCATTGTCTTTATCATTGAGGGCTGTCTTTTTCCAAAAGCTTTTTCAGGGCTTAGAACAAGGGAATATTTTTTATTGAGTTCTTTTCCAGCAAGATATTCATCAAAGCTCTTTAAAATCATTTCATTTCCAATGCTTATTTTTATTGGCTTGACATTTGCATCTAATCCCATTTTTTTAGCTTCTTCTTTGCTAGTTGTATCAAAGATTTCATTATTTGCAAGTCCTGTGAATTCTATTTCAACAAAATCGTTTTTTTGAACTGTTTCCATTATTAATAACCATTATCAATGGTTTTTAAACTTATTTAAACTATATTAGAACTTTGCTTTCTGAAGTAAAAAATGAAATTTAACCTGCTTTCAGCCAAGGTTAAATTTCTAAAGTTTATCATTATCTATACAATACAAAGTTGAGCAGAAGAAAAGTAAGAATCGTTTGAGGAATTGATTGCATAACTGATATTTTATTAGAATATTAAAAATTAATGAAAAAATAATATTGACATAGTCCTATTATTTTTTTATAAATAGCTTCAGACAAAAAGCTAAGCTAATTCTAAACTATATTATGAAAAACAATTTAATTTAAAAATAATAATTAATTAGATAAAATTATCCTAGTAAAAGGGGTGTTGTTGCTGATGCAAATCATTTAAATGGAATAATAAAACTTCATGAAAAAAAGAACATAAAAAGAAGCGATATAAAGGTTGTAAAGGCTGCATATGACAGAACTTGTTCTATAATGAGTGGGTATGGCATAGGTTTAGATTATACTCCTAGTTATGAAGACAAGAGAATATATCAAGGTAAAAAAGGCAGGCAAAAATTCTAGATAAATACTGTAATTTAATTCGTCGATAAAAGAATAGTAACCTTTATAAATCTACTTTTGATTAAATTTTTATAAAGGGATACTAAAAATGGTTTTTAAACTAATAAACGCTGCAGAGGCAAGAGCTGGTGTTGCAATCATGGTCGACGGAATTCCATGCATTGTTAAATCAAATGATATTTCTAAAACTGGAAAGCATGGGCATGCTAAGTGCAGAATTGAAGCAATAAGTGTTATTGATGGAAAGAAAAAAGTTTTTGCATGTGGTGGGCATGATAGGCTTGATTGTCCTTTAATTGAAAAGAAAAGAGCTCAATTATTATCAATTGCAGGTGATAAAGCAAGTATAATGGATATGGAAAGTTTTGAAACAACTGAGATTGCTCTTCCTGCTGATGATGAATTAAAAGCTGAACTTCATGAAGGAGACCAAGTTGAATACTGGGTTGTTGAGGGAAGCAGAATAATCAAGAGGAAGGCGTAAACATGGGAACAAAAATACCAGCAACACAAGCAAGACTTTTCAAGAATATGTTTGTATGCAAGAATTGTAAAGCTAAAGTTAGAGCTAGTCCTAGAAAAATACTTGAAGGAAAAGTGAGATGCAGAAAATGTTTAAAAAAATCTTTTAGGCCGATTAGAAAGAAATAGGCTTCATAAGTTTTATAATATGTAGGTGAATAATAAAATAATGGCGTTTAACTTTTTTCAATATTGGATTTATGATGTAATTTTTCTAATAGCTTTTTGCTTATTTGTTGGAATATTTCTATATCAAAGAAGAAAAAACCTCAAAAGAGAAGGAATTATGTATTTGTATAGGACTAAAGTTGGAATAAAGTTCATTGATTATGTTGGAAAAAATTATCCTAGGGCCTTGAGTGTTTTTGGATTTCTTGGAGTTGTTTCTGGATATTTTTTAATGGTTATAATGATATTTATGCTTGGATTATTAGTTAAAACTTATTTATTTAATCCAACTCTTGTTAGAACAATAAAGATTGCTCCTTTAATGCCATTGATACCTTATGTTGATACTTTATTTCAAGTTAGTTTCTTGCCTCCTTTTTATTTTACCTATTGGATTATTGCAATTGCAGTAATTGCAATTTTTCATGAATTTGCTCATGGAATAATTGCAAGAAGATATGGTGTAAAGATAAAAACAACGGGTTTTGGTTTCTTAGGGCCTTTTTTAGCTGCTTTTGTTGAGCCTGATGAAAAGAAAATGCAAAAGAAAAGCAAGTATCAACAACTTTCAATACTTGCTGCAGGAACATTTACTAATCTGATTCTTGCAATATTATTTTTTATGGTTTTATCTGTGTTTTTTCTTGTGAGCTATGCTCCTTCTGGAGTTATTATTGGAGGATATATTGCAGAGCCTGTTAAAATAAGTGCAATAAGTTCTATTGGAGGAATTGCATTTGCTAACATAACTAAGGCGGATATTGCCTACACTATAAATAATAAAAATTTAAGCAATGATATTTTAATTAATGTAGTTGGAAAAGATGAATATGCAACAAAAATAATTGCAAATAATAAAACCTATTTCATGACAAAAGAATTATTAAAAGAGCAATTGAAAGTTACTAATGAACAATTAATATTATTTCCAAATCTTAGTGCTATTCAATCTGGCATGAGAGTTGGGGAAATAATAACTCAAATAAATAATGAAAAAATAGGAGATTTGGATGATTTAAGCAGAGTTTTGAATAACAGCAAAGTTGGACAATCATTAAAAATAACAACTACTTACAATAAAACTGTTAAAGAATATAATATAAATCTTGGAGAATATCCTGCTAAAAATGGAAAACCTGTTATTGGCATTGCATTTGCTAAAACAGATGATACAAGATTAATTGCAAAAATAAGCAATTTTTTTAATTTCTTTAAAAAATCTTCAACTTATTATGCACCTAGATTTAATAATAATCTTGTGATATTCATTTACAATTTGATTTGGTGGCTTGCATTGATTAACTTAAGTGTTGCACTAATGAATATGCTTCCAGTAGGAATATTTGATGGTGGAAGATTTTTCATGCTTACTGTATGGGGAATAACCAAAAATCAAAAAGTTGCTGAAGTTGCATTTAAGATTACAACTTATATAATATTATTTGCATTCCTTGCTTTAATGGTTGGCTGGGCTATTGCAATGTATTGGCCGAAATAGTTCTAGAGTATTGGTAATGTTTGTAGGATGAATGAGTTAAGAGAAGAATATTAGATAATGGTTTTTATTAGTAATGTTAAAATTATTTTAAATACTTACAGGTTCGTATTTTTAGGAATTAGTAAGTTAGGGCTAACAAGCTTATCTTATACATTAATTAATCATTTAAGTTACATTAATAACATATAAAAACAAAGTCTAATTTTAATAAATATGTTATGTCAAGAACTCTTATATCCTTAATTGTTCTTTAACACATAAAAATTTAAGATGAAAGAAAAAATTTTAATGAATAAAAAACTAAAAGAAACTCTGAAGAAACAACACTATGGGATTGTTGGAAAACATTCACTTGTTGATGTGTGTGAGTGGACTAAAAATTCACTTAGAAATAAGGGGGAATGTTATAAGCAAAAGTTTTATGGAATAAAAAGCCATAGGTGTTGTGAGGTTTCGCCGAGTGCTTTTTGTCAAAATAAATGTGTTCATTGCTGGAGAGCAATTGAACTTTCTGAAAATAGAAAGATAAGTTTAAAGGAATGTGATAATCCTTTAGATTTGATTGATGGATTTGTAAAAGAAAGAGCAAAGCTCTTAATGGGATTTAATGGAAATCCTGTTACTGAAAAAAGCAAGTTCAAAGAATCTTTAGAGCCAAGTCATTTTGCAATTTCATTAATTGGAGAACCTACTTTATATCCTAAGCTTGGAGAATTAATCAGAGAATTAAGAAAAAGAAAGAAGACAAGTTTTATTGTTACAAATGGTTTGCAGCCTGGTGTGTTGAGGAATCTTGCGAGGAAGGGGGAACTTCCTACTCAGTTATATATTTCAATGAATGCAGGAAACAAATCACTTTATGATAAATGGCATAGAAGCTATGAAAAGAATGCATGGAAGAAATATAATGAAAGTTTGAAGTTAATGAGTGGGTTGAAGACTCGCAGGGTGATTAGAATGACATTAGTTAAGGGGCTTAACATGGGCGAGAGGGATGTTAAGGAGTTTGCTGTTTTAATTAGAAAAGCTTCTCCGGATTTTGTGGAGGCGAAAAGTTACATGAGTGTTGGGTATGCTCGGCAAAGAATGGGTTATGAGAAGATGCCTTCGCATGAAGAGATAAAGGGGTTTGCGAAAATGCTTGTTTCTGAGTTAGGGAATGGGTATAGGGTATTGGATGAGCATGTTGGTTCTAGGATTGTTTTGATTGGGAAGAGTAAGAAGGGGATGAAGATACAGAAATCAGAAATATGATTCTACTATTCAACTCTTACGAGTTGAAGGTTGGGAAGGGGAGATATATTTTATAAACCCTTTAATCCAGGATTTAATATGGAAAATAGAATATTTTCAAGAAGGCATGCATTTAAGCTAGTTGGAGCATTGGGAGCTTCATTGTTATTGCCCTCTGAATCGCCTGCTAAATCTCCCTCAGAATTATGTCCTGCTCATTTTAAAGGATTACCTAGTAGAATGAGGGGTGGTAATGGAGAAGTTTATACAAGGCATAAGGATGGAATTTATTATTCTGATTCAGGTAGGAGAATGGCTGTTGATGGAACTGATATGATTTTATCAAGGCATTTTTCTCAAATGGAACAAAAGTGGAAAGAGGCAATGGAGACAGGTGAATATGTTTCAAGACTTCTTTTTTTTGAAGATCCTAATCTTGATTCGCTTATTACTGCTATGGGCAATGAAAAATGGGTTTCTTTAACTGATAGCTATCAACAAAAGACAAGAACAGCATGGAGAGCAAAGGGCAAAGAATTAAGACAATTTGTATGCGATGTTTATTTAGATGTTTTTAAAAATTTTTACAAGGCGCGCTTAGATGAAGATAAAAAATCAGATTTTAGAAGATTTGTAAAAGCATATAGATTTGCAGTTGATAATTCAGATACACCTGAAAATGAAATATTTAGAACAAGAAATGGTTCTGTTCACAAAACCTATGAAAGTTATCCTTGGATGTGTTTAAGTTTTCCAGATGTCTCTGACAGAGCTTTGATATTCTCACAGGAAGTTTTCCACCAAAATAGCGGAAACAGAATCAATTGGAATTTTGTGAAAGATAGGGGAAGATAAAAATAATAAGGGAACTACCCAGAAAATAATTGATGAAATTAAAAAGAATCCTTTGATAACAAGAAGAGAACTTGCATTAATAATTGGAATCAGTGAAGATGGAATCAAATTCAGTATAAATCAATTAAAACAAAAAGGCATATTAAGTAGGATAGGTCCTGATAAGGGTGGAAGTTGGGAGGTGAAGGAATAAGATGGGAGAATTATACTTAGAAGAAATTGGTAATAATGAATGGCATTTTGAATGGAAAAAAGATATTTCTGAAAACATGGTTGAAATGTTTTTCAATTCCATAGATGTTCTTGAAAATGGAGATATAAAAAAGGCAAGAAAAATGCTTGAGAATGTTATTGAAAAAATACCAGAATTCATTGATGCATGGCATCATTTATCTTTGCTTACTGATGATAAGAATAAATCAAAAGAATTAAATGAAAAAGCTGTTCAAATTGGACTCTCAAAATTTCCAAGAGAGTTCAATGAAAAAAGCCTTCTTGAATGGGGTTGGACTGAAAATAGGCCTTTTTTAAGAGCATATTATCAAAAAGCCTTAATTCTTCTAGATGAAGGAAAAACAGAAGATGCAATAAAAATATTCCAGCAGATTATCACATGGAATCCAAATGACAATCAAGGGGCAAGAGATGTACTTTCAGACATATTTATTAAAAATTCAATGTGGAATGATATGATAGAATTATCAAAGAAATATCCTGATGATTATTCTCCTGAAATTATGTATGGACTGGCTCTCGCATTATATAAACTAGGAAACATAGATGAAGCAACAAGCAAATTAAAAATAGCAGTAAAATCTTTTCCATTATGCAAGAAAATTCTTTTGGAAGATAATCCTAAAAAGCCAAAGATACCAAAAGAGATGGAAGGATATGTTTCAGTTGGAGGAGAAGACCAGGCATATTATTTTTGGGAAGAGCAAGGCAAAGCATGGAAGGACGATGAATTAAGGAAGTGGCTGAGGAGTGTTGGGGGATGAAGAAATTGAGAGCACCTTAAACCAAAAGGCTTATAAACTTAAGTTAATATAGCTTAACTATGGTAAATATAAATAAACCTAAGTTAACATTGTTGCAACAGGATATTTTAAGATTATTATATATAAAAGCAGGACTCTCCTTAAATCAAAATAATATTGCAAGATATCTTAAAGTGTCACCTCCAGCTGTAATGAAAGCATTACCCAAATTAAAGGATGAAAATTTTATAATTATAAGGCAGGATAAAAATTCAAAAAGATGGTCAATTGAATTAAATCAGGATAATAAGAAAGTAATTGAACTAAAAAGAGCAGATAACCTAAAACAAATTTATGAATCAAAATTATCTGATCATCTTGAACAACTATTTGCAGGGAATCTAATAATACTTTATGGGAGCTACTCTAGGGGCGAGGACACACTAATTTATGATAATGAAGAGCATTCATCAGATATTGATATTGCCATAATTGGAATAAACAAAAATCATGAAGAGCTTGATGAATTTATTGAATATGAAAAAATACTTGAAAGAAAAATTCATATTATTTTTTTTAAATCATTTAAAGATATACATGATGATTTGAAAAATAATATATTAAATGGGATTATTTTATCTGGGAGCGTGGAATTATGACCCTTAGAAAATTTGAAGATTATATTAAAAGAGGTTGGATAAGAAAGCAAAATCCTGATTTGAATAGGGCAAATTCCTTAATAAAAGTGGCTCTGAACAAAAGAGAATTCTTTGAACTCTCATTAAAGAAAATTAATCCAGAAAATATTTTCCCGAATTATATAGTTGAATCTTGTTATGATATTTTAATGGAATTATTAAGGGCAAAAATGATTAAGGATGGATTTTATGCAGATAATAGTCACGAAGCAGAAATATCTTATATGAACTTAATTAGTTTTAGCGAATCTGAAATTAGGTTCATGGATTTATTAAGATATAATAGAAATGGCATAAAATATTATGGAACAAGCTTTTCAAAAGAATATGCTGAAAAAGTCCTTGAATTTTTAAATCATATTTTTCCTAAATTAGAGAAAATATTGGAGATTGAAAAACTTATTTGGTATGCTTGTTATGGTTCAAATATTTTAGAAAGAAGGTTTATGTTATATATCCATGGAGGAAAAGATGATTTCTTTGGAGTGGAAATATCTCAAGAAGGTTGCACTAATAAAAATCTTCCTAAAAAGATTAAACAAAATAAAATTCCTTATAAGTTATATTTTGCAAAAAATTCACAAAGATGGAATGGGGGAATTGGATTTGTTAATAATGAAAAATCTGAAAATGAATTTTCGCTTGGAAGAACTTATTTAATAACAGAAGAGCAATTTAATGACATAAAGAAACAAGAAGGTGGTGAGTTATACTCAAAGACTATTGAATTAGGAATGATGGAGGGATATCCTATAAAATCATTTACAAATCCCACTGATTTAAATCCTAAAACAAAACCATCCCCAGAATATTTAAAAGTGATTATAAATGGCTTAAAAGAGACATATCCTGATATGCAACTGAATGAAATTGCTAATTACTTATTAGATAAAGAAGGCATAAAAGGAAATTATTCATTCAAAGAATTATCAGAAATAATAAATACAACTGTTAATTGAATATAAGTTATCCAATCATGGCAACCTACAGCAACTCAAAAATAAGCACATACGAAAACTGCCCTTATCAGTATAAACTCCATTATATTGATAAGATTGAACCTGAAACAGAGACTACAATAGAAGCATTTATGGGAGATCTTGTGCATCAGACTCTTGAAAAAATGTATAAGGACAAGAAATTTAAGAAAACTGTAACAAAGGCAATTCTTATTAAATTCTTTAGAGATTTGTGGAAAAAAGAATATTCTGAAGATATTCTTATTGTGAAAGAAGAATTTAGTGCAGATAATTACAGAAAAATGGGAGAAAAGTATATTTCTGATTATTATGATTCTCATAAAGATGATGATATGACTATTTTAGGACTTGAAACTCAGGACAAGATGACTCTTGCTGATGGAAATTCTTGGCATGTTAGGATTGATAAGCTTGGGTGTGATGAAAAAGATAATTACTATGTTTGTGATTATAAAACAAATTCCTATATGAAAACACAGGATGAAGCTGACTCTGATAGGCAGCTTGCAATGTACAGCATCTGGGTTAAGGATAAATTTAAAGATGCTAAGAAAGTGATATTAAAATGGCATATGCTTGCATTTAGCAAAGATGTTACAAGTGAAAGAACAGATGAACAATTAAGAAAATTACAGGAAGAAGTAATAAATACAATAAAAAAAATAGAGAAAGCAACAAAGGAAAATGATTTCCTAAGAAAACAAAGTAGCCTATGTGATTATTGTGGTTATAAATCACAATGCCCTAGTTTTAAGCATGAAGCAATACTTGAAAATCTTCCAGTTGAAAAATTCAAAAAAGATAATGGTCTAAAATTAGTTGATGAATTTTCAGATGCAAAAAACAAAAGATTAGAACTTGAGAAAAAAGAAGAAGAATTAAAAAATAAACTAATTGCATATGCAAAGCAATTGGGTGTTGATATCATCTATGGAAGCAATAAAAAAGCAGCAATAAAAGAGTTTGATAAGATTGTTATGCCTGAAGATCCTAAAGAAAAAGAAAAATTTATTAAGTTAATGAAAAGCAAAGGGATTTATGAAGAATGTAGTATGCTCTGCTATCCTAAATTAAACAGCAAGGTTCTCAAAGGTGAAATAGAAGATGAGATTAAAGATAAGGTTAAGATTGAAAAGGATTGGAGAGTAAGCCTCTCAAAAAGAAAAGATAGGGGGGAAGAATGAAAAACGCGATTGAATTAAATCAAGAGCAGGTGAATGCAATAAACACGACTGATGGAAATCTGCTTATTCTTGCAAGTGCTGGGACTGGAAAAACTACTACAATTGTAGAAAGGTATGTAAATCTTGTTGAAAAACATGGCTACAATCCATGTGAAATAATGATGACTACTTTTACTAATAAGGCTGCCAAAGATATGATTGAAAAAATAAGCAAAAGAACAAAAAAATTGCCAGAATATATTGGGACAATGCATTCTCTTTTTTTAAGAATTCTAAGGGAAAACGCACATTTAGTCAGAAAAGATTCTAATTTTACTTTAATAACAGATGATTCTGAAAAGAAGAAGATAATAAAAGAAATTTTAAAGAAAGAAAAAATAAAGGCAAGCGCTGATGAATTAAATTACGTAGTTCACCGTATTTCAAAATATAAAAATTTTGGGATACTTTCTGAAAAACTTTCTTTAAATAAAGCCATTGATATTGAAGGCTATGATAAAAAGCAGGAAGATCTTATTGAAGATGAGATAGTTTACGTAAGCTCAGATATTGAAGAAAATATCAATAAATTCTATAAATTATATCAGCAATATTTAAAAGATTCAAACCTTATGGATTTTGATGAGATTCTGCTCTGCACTTTAGAGATATTGGAGAAATATCCTGAAATCAAGAAAAAATATTCAAATAAGTTTAAGGTTATAATGGTTGATGAAGCCCAAGATCTTAATCTTATTCAGATTAAAATATTAGACAATTTAATGAATAATAATATATGCCTGATTGGCGATGATTGCCAGAATATTTTCGAATGGAGAGGCAGCTCAAGCGAGCTCGTTTTTAATTTTGATAGAAAACATAAAAAAGTTGTTCTTGAAGATAATTACAGGTCTTCTGAAGAGATAATTGAAGCAATTAATAAAACAATTGATAGCATGAAATTTAAAATAATTAAAAAATTAAGATGCACTAGAAAAAAAGGTGAAAAAATAACCATTATAGGTTTTGAGGAATTTCTTGAAGAAGTTGAGTATATAATTGATGAGATTAGAAAATTAATAAAAAAGAAAGAAGTTCTTCACGAAATTGCAATACTTGCCAGGACAAATTATATTGGAAAAGGCATAGAAAGAGAGCTTATAAGAAACAGGATACCATGCCATCTCTCAAAATCCAAAAGCTTTTTTGATAGGGAGGAGATTAAAGATATAATTTCTTTTTTAAACCTCAAGGTAAATCCTGATTCTAAAATTGATTTTTCAAGGCTAATGAAAATACTTCCAGGAATTGGAAATGTAGCGATTAATAGAATGATTGATTATTCTATTGAAAGAAAAATATCTTTTATTGGAGTTTTAAATAATATAGGAAATATAAATGTAAATGATCAGGTAAAATATTCTGGGGGAATAATAAATGAGGCATTAAGCTCAGATAAAAATCCAATTGAATCATTCATAAAGGGAATTAATTATGATAAAATTATAAATAATAAATATAGAAATGAAGAGATGAAAATAGAAGACAAATTTGAGAATATCTCGCTTTTACTTGATCTCTTTGAGGGATATTCCTATGATGCAGAAGGAATAAAGAATTTTCTCGACAGCTTGATAGATATTGAAAAAAAGGAAAAGTATAAAAATAAAATAATTATTTCAACAATACACAGCGCCAAGGGTCTTGAATGGAAGCATGTTTTTTTGGCATGCTGCAATGAAAAGATATTGCCCTATTACAAAGATAAATTAACAAACTTAAAAAGAGATTCGGAATTAAGACTATTTTATGTTGCTATTTCAAGAGCAAAGGATAATTTGACTATTACGCATTCAAATCACCATAATTGGAGGTTCTTAGAACCATCTCAATATATTGAGATAATTTCATAAATATGAAAAACACAATAATCCTCTTAGTAGAATACTTAAATCGTAGATGGATTAAAAGAGAAATAGAGCTGTCAGAGTCTAATACCCTGGAGGACTTACATGATTCAATTATTTATGATTCATTTGGATGGGATGACCCTCATATGTATTCTTTTTTTATGGACAATGTTCCATTTTCTAGAGATGCTAAAATGGAATATTCGAGCAATCCAGAATCTTTATTGGAAATTGATGGAGTTATGCGAAAATCAACCAAGACAAAGCTGGTGCAGATTGATTTAAAGATAGGGCAAAAGTTTGTTTTTATTTTTGATTTTGGCGATAAACATAGGTTTAGGATTACTGTTAAGGGATTTTCAGAAGAAAAAGAGTGTGATAAATATCCTAAAATACTCAAAAAGCAGGGGAAAGCTCCAGAGCAATATTATGATGAAGACGATGAATCTGAAATAGTTGGTGAGTATAATTATGAAAACTAAAATCTCTGAAATTCAAGAATTACTTGGTAAAGCCAGATATTATCATAATATTATGTATGAAGAAGATAAAGCCATAGAATTATGCAATAAAGCCATAGAATTATGCAATAAAGCCATAGAATTATGCAATAAAGCCCTAAAAATTGAGCCTGAAAACAAGGATGCCATGCTTATTAAAGCTGGATCTCTTGATTGTCTTGGAAAAGAAAAAGAAGCATATGAATTAATCCAAAAAATTATTGAAAAATGGCCTGCGAATTGGGAAGCATATTACCTTATGGGAATGCTTTTATTTAATACAAATGAAAAAATGGCTATTGAAAATATTAATAAATCAATTAAATTAAATAATAATTTTAACAATGTTATTGCTGCTGCGCAATTATTATATTTCCTGGAAGAAAAAAAATATAATGAATATTTAAAAGAAGCAAAAAGATTGGCTCCAAAAAGATTTGAAAAGTATATGGAGGATTATTGGGAGTGGGAGATAATATGAACAAAGATGAATATTATGAAACTGCTTGGGAATTGTATAATAATAAAGAATATGCAAAGGCAATTGAGCTTTTACATAAAGCACAGAAAAAATATCCTGATGATACAGATATATTAGTTTTGCTTGCTGGATGTTATATTAAAATAACAAGATTTCTTGATGCATCACGAGTATTACTAATCGCTGATAAGATTGAGCCAAATGAACCGACAATTATATACAATTTAGGATACGCTCTTTTATGCTCTAGAAGATTAGATGATGCCTATAAATATTTTGAAAAAACCCTTTTTTGCAATCCTCCTAAAGAGATAAAACAAATGGTTAAAAAAATGCTAATAAAAAAAGAGGATTTTCAAAAAAATATGGATATAAGCGGATGCAATACCCTTGAAGAAGAATTTGAGGTTTATGATGATTTTATTAAAGCACAAGAGTTTTTATATAATAAACAATTTGATAAAGCAATATTATTATATAATAGAGTACTTGATATTAATCCAAACCATTACCAGTCTGTTCAAAATATAGGAACTGCATATATACTGCAAAATCAACCTGAAAAAGCACTTCCTTATTTTGAAAAATCATATAGTTTGCATCCTTCTGATAATCTTTGCTTGGCAAACCTTGCTTATGCACATTATAAAATTGGAAATTTTGAAAAATCGGATAGTTATTTTCAAGAATTAGAAAAAAGGTATTTGTAAACCTCTTTTTCCAAAGTTAGGGTGATTCCTCACCTTATTATTG
>CAYHLB010000008.1:7970-14655 GCA_964357325.1 Candidatus Woesearchaeota archaeon | reverse complement strand
ATAAACTTCAGATGCAGACAAAGCATAATTCCAAATTCTTATTTCATCAATTGTTCCATTAAAAGATTGATTTCCAGTATAATTATAACCAATTTTAACTTCATTTCCACTTATATTCAAAGGATATTGTCCAGGATTTCCAGCACTTCCATTTACAAAAAATGCACTTCCATTATAAGCAACAAAACTCCAACTAGAAGCAGTTGAATTTTTATACCATAATGAATGAGATGTTTTTGTCTGAGTTACAGTTGTATTAACATAATCATCACTTCCAGCAAAGATTATCCCTTTGCTATACTTTCCACTTTCAGTCCAATTGCATCCAGGAGCACTCATATTTTGACAAGTTCCA
This sequence comes from Candidatus Woesearchaeota archaeon, assembly GCA_964357325.1. Taxonomy (GTDB): domain Archaea; phylum Nanobdellota; class Nanobdellia; order Pacearchaeales; family GW2011-AR1; genus ARS1285. The sequence goes on along the minus strand of CAYHLB010000008.1, from coordinate 14,300 downwards.
TTATTACTATAATTACTTGCATCATAAGTAAAATTACTTGTTCCATTTTCACCAAACACAGATAAATTATCAAAATTCATCATCAAAACCAAGCTATCATTATAAATAGAATAATTTGTTCCATTCCAATTCCATTTAAGTTCTGTCAAATAATCATCACTTCCATTAATAGTTAAATTTGTAACAATGCTAACATTAACAATAATTGAAGTATTTGTTGTGCTTGTTGCATTAGCAGGAGTAGGATAAGTAAAATTAAGTTCAGTTATATTATTAGGATCAACAATATAATCAATCTCCATTGAATTAATAATCCTCAAATCAAAAACATCTGAACTCTCCCCATCATTCAATCCACTTAAATAAGTTTTATAATATCCAAAAGAAGTTATATTTTCAATCACAGCAATTGTATCATTTCCATTTTCCCTGTAAATTTCAATCTTGCCTGTTTCATTCTCAGGAATTTCAGGGCAAATTTCAGTTGTAATATTATCAACAATACTTTCATTGCAAACATATCCAAATAATCTGGCAAAAACAGTTATATCATTATTTTTTCCAAGAGATTGAAGAAAAGTAACCCTAACATAATTAGAATTATTTATTAAAACATAATTCTCATCAAGTGCATAAGTTTCATTATAAATATTCCTTATATAACTTCTATTAGAATCAAGTTCCTCTGCATCAGATATAGGAATTATAATTAATGTCGGGTCTAATTTAATAATGTCCCCTAGACTAACCTTTCCATCACCATCTATATCTTCATAATCAATATTATTTATATCATTAACTGGGCTTTGCGAAGCTATACTCAAATTCTCTTCTTCAGAAACAGAACCTGCCATCCCAAAATCCCTTTCAATATAAACAATTATTGTATTTTTATATTCAATGTCCTGAATAGAAATATTTTCACTATCCCCAATTGTCTCTCCAATAATTTTCCCAGTTACTCCTCCAACAAAACCAATTGCCTTACCTGTTATTTTAAAAAATTTAATAACATTTCCAGTGATTGTTGTAACTTCTGAAGATGATTCAGAACTTGCCTTTCCTTCTGAAGATGATTCAGAACTTGCCTTTCCTTCTGAAGATGATTCAGAACTTGCCTTTTCTTCCTTTGCAGCTTCTTTTACCTCTTCCTTTACTTCTTTATCTTCTTTTTTAGCATCAATTACTCCCTCTCCTGCCCCCTTACTTTCCTCAATTTTATTTTCTTCTTTTTGTTCATTAATTTCCCCATTTACTTCCTTACTTTCTTTAATATTATCTTTATTATCACTTGTTTTTTCTTCCTCCTTTTCTTCTTTTACTTGTTCATTTGTCTCATTTATACCTGCGCCTTCATTAGTTTCATTAAGAGTCTTGTTTTCTCCGAATTCTCCTTCAAAACTTTGATTTGAAGGGACAGAAAAATTAACTTTTTCTGTATTTTCAAAAGAGCTCGTTTCATTAACTTGAGTTAGATTTGGAGAAATTACATTAACACTTTCATTAATACCACTTACATTTCCAACTATCCCAGAACCATTACTTACAAAAGTTGGAATTTTAACTAAAACACTTACAGGAATTTCAAGACTAGGTTTTTCAATTCTTACATTATATCCTGACCTTATTACATCATCAAAAGAAAGCAAATTTCTCCCAATTTTCAAAGTATTATCATTATAAATAGAAATATCCTCATCAGAAGTTACATCAATCTTAGCCATAAACTTTAAGTCATTCAGCTTGATTTTATAACCCCATTTATATTCAGGATTCTCACTATTAATTTTAGAATCATTGACAAATATGTCAAATTCCTCTGCATCAACAACAGAATTCTTAGCAATTGCATTAACCTCTGTTTTGCTCAAATTATGAGCAGTTTGTTTAATATCCTCAATATCCAATTCAATAGTATCCTTATCTTGAGAAATCTGAGTAGGATTTTCTAAACTCTCATTAATCAAATTTTCACTAATATTTTCTTCACTAAAACCAACAACCATTCCCACTGATTTAAGGAATTTCGTGACGCTTTCTGTTGCCGAAGCAACAGAACTTACTACTACGCTTTCTGTTGCCGAAGCAACAGAACTTACTACTGCATTTCCAGTAATTCCTACATTAATACGTTCACTTGAGTCATCAGAAACAATATTTTCATTTGAAATTTCAGTAGAACTGCTATTTTCCAAAAAACTGTTTTCATTGCCTATCTCTGTATTATTTATTTCTTCTTGAACAGATTTATCCAGATACTTTTCAACTATTTCCCCTCCATTATCCACTGACAATGAACTTGCTACCCCAGAAGCAAACCCACTATAATTTAATAAATCAAAATACAGCCTTAAATTCTTGCCACCTAAATCAAAATCCATTATTTTATTTTTATTTTCACCAATAGATTCTCCAAGACTTGTTGCAGGATTTTTTATTGCAAGGTCTGCTCTTTCATTTTCAAAATACTGAACAGTGGTTTCTTCTTTTAATCCAAGAATCATTTCACCCTCAGTGCTATTTTCAGATATGACAAAACCTGTAAATCTATATTTTCCAAACTCATTAAAAAAAGCAAAAAGATTAATAATAAGAATGATCGAAATCAAACACAAAAATATCAAAAATAAATATCTTTTATTAGTATTTTTACCTGTGTAGTAATTTTTTTCTCCATTAGATTTCCATGCATTATACTCTTTTTCACCGCCGATGTATATCTTGCATACCTTTCCATTAATTCTTTTACTTTCATAATAATAAGGACCAAAAGACTTACCTTCTCTTTTAATATATTTCTTAACAACCATCTCTTTTTATTAACACCGGTTTTTCCTGATAATATAGAGAAAAAATACCTTTAAAAAGATTTCCCTAATTTTTACAATTAGAATCAGTTACTACACAAAAAATATCAAGTTTTTACCTAGAAAATCAAATTAAATCCCAAAAAACCCTCTTTTTTGAATCCCCTCATCAACAATAACAAAATCCAACTCTCTTTCACCTAAGCTCCTATGTTTTTTGAGAATTGCCTTTTTCTTGCCATTTTTATTCTTCAATTCAATCAAACATTTGCTCCAATACTTCAAAATATCTCCTCCCACCACATTAACTCCTGCTTCCTTTCCACCAACCCATTCCTCCTCACTCAAAAAATCATTATAAACAGGGCTAGTCACTAAAACAGGGATATCCATTTTCCTAGCAATCTCGTATAAAGACTTCATTTGCTTTGCAAGATCTGAATTAACCCTCTGAATATACTCTAAACCTTTTTTTCTAGCATCAGCCAATTCCAGCCTATAAAACATAGTCATACTATCAACAATAATCAATCCAACATTCTTACTTCTAGACTCTTTTTCAATCTTCAAAAAAGCATTTTTTTGCTCTTGAAAACTATTTGGTTTAATAATAACTACATTTTTAAGAATCATTTCAGGAATACCTCCTGAAATCTGCTTAACCCTATCAATTGAAAAACTTCCCTCAGTATCTACAAAAACTACTTTCTTGTCTTTTTTAGAACAATGACAAGCAGCTAAAGTAACAAAATTACTTTTTCCAGAAGCAGCAGGCCCATAAAATAGAGTTATTATTCCTTTTTCATAACCTCCCTCAAGCCAAACATTCAAATCCCTGCTTCCAGTCATAATCTTACTATCAAATCTCAAAATATCCTTAATCTCAATGTCTTCCATAAAAAATATAAATAATTAAAGATTATAAGCATTATTATGATATACTCTTAACTAACTTCTACTCAACTGAATTGTGACTCAGCCTGTAAAGGTGAGAGTTATCTCTTTACTCTGGATATTTATCCTAGCTGATTATAGGACACTACTAATAAAAAGAGAAAATTTGGCTGTCTGAAAGCGACAAATTTTCTGCTAAAATAGGAGAAGAGCCATATTTTATTAATCCCCATAAAAATACCTAATTCACAACATTTAAATCAACCAATAAAATATAAAACTATATAAAATGAAATCAATATAAATAAATAGGCAAATAAAACAATGAAAAATAAAGATATTGGATTTTTAATACTAGGAATAGCAATCTCAATAGTCGTAATAATAATAATATTCAATCAAGGGCTGACATCTATTGTAAATGAATCTTGTTCCCATGGCCCTGAATGTGGGATGTACAAGACAATAAAAACCCAAACTTATTTTAGCCTGGCAATTGCAGGCATTGTCCTATTAATAGGATTATTTTTCATATTTTCAAAAGAAAATGAAAAAATAATAATCAGAAGAATAAAACCAGAAGCAAATCTAGAACCTAAGAAATTCAACAAACAATCTCTAGAAAATTTAAATGAAGATGAAAAGAAAATAGTAAACATCCTATTGGAAAATAAAGGTTCTATCTTCCAATCAGAACTAATAGAAAAAACAGGTTTAAATAAAGTAAAAATAACAAGAATCCTTGATAGTTTGGAAGTGCAAAATTTAATTGAAAGAAAAAGAAGGGGAATGACTAATATAGTAGTTCTAAAGAATAACCAATGACTCTATTTGAAATCAGTTTCATGTCAAGCTTTAAAAGCTGTTTCAAATCAAAAATATTACAAAACCCTTAAGGTTTTTACATTGGTTTTGTGAGATCCGGGAAAAATCTAAGAAGAAACTTTCCAAAACATTTATGTTGCAGATTTTTCACGAGAGTCTATAAAAAACAAACATGGATGAATAATTCACAACCTATAAAAACTAATAAAAAAACTAACTAACATGAAAAAAACATTTTCAATAAAAGGAATGCACTGCAATTCATGTGCAATGATTATCGAAAGAACTCTTAAAGACAACGTTAATTCAATATCAGTAAATTATTCTACTGAAAAAGCAACAATTGACTTTGATCCAGAAAAAATTTCAGAAGAAAAAATAAATGAAAAAATAAAAGAATTAGGCTACGAACCAGAATCTGAAAAAATTCATAATGAAATTCCCGCTAAAACAGTCTACAATAAGACAATTAACAAAGAAGAAACCAGTGATAAAGAAGAAAAAATAGAAAAAGCCTTAGTTAAAGCATATAAACAAACCCATTTTAGTGATAAAATAGGCATATTTATGCTAATTGCCTCAGTAGCACTTTTAATATTTGTTCTTTATTTCTTTGTATTAAGGCACATAGCCATGCCAAACATGACTGTTCAAGATTTAGGAGACAATGCAAGTATTGCCCTATTATTCCTAATAGGAATACTTACTGGATTTCATTGTATTTCAATGTGCGGGGGATTTGTTGTTTCATATACATCAAAAAATGCTATAAATGGCCACAAAAGTTTTAAACAGCATTTAGTATATGGGGGTTCAAAAGTCCTATCCTATGCAATAATCGGAGGAATATTTGGACTTATTGGAGGTTTTATTGCATTCAGTACTTTTCTAAGAGGTTATGTTGCTATTTTTGCAGGAATATTTATGATATTCTATGCATTATCTATGTTCGGAATAAAATTCTTTAGAAAATTCCAATTCAACCCCAAATTTCTAACAAAATTCACACTAAAAGCAGGACAAAATGCAAAAGGCCCATATAAAGGCCCATTTATAACAGGATTATTAAATGGATTATTTATTGCCTGTGGTCCATTGCAAGCAATGTACTTATATGCAGCAGGAACAGGAAGTTTTATCAAAGGTTCAACTAGCCTAGCTGTTTTTGGCCTAGGAACACTTCCAATAATGTTAGGATTTGGAAGCTTAGCAACAATAATAAGCCATAATACAACTAAAAAAATATTAAAACTTTCAGCAATAATCGTGCTGATACTGGGAATTATAATGATTAATAGAGGACTCTCACTAACTGGAAATAGTTTTAATTTCGACTCAATAAAAGAAAAAATAACAGGAACAAACATTAATCCAGATATTTCTGGAATTGTAATAGAAAATGGCTATCAAATAATAAATATGAATGTAGATGCATCAGGCTATTCTCCAAACTCATTTGTTTTAAAGAAAGGAGTCCCTGTAAAATGGAATGTGAATGTCCAAGAATTAACAGGATGTAACCAAGAACTTGTTTTAAATGCATACAGTATAAATCAAAATCTAAAGCAAGGATTAAATGTAATTGAATTCACTCCAGATAAAGTTGGAACAATTCAGTTCACCTGCGGTATGGGGATGCTTAGAGGAAGTTTTATTGTAACAGAATCAGGAACAGCAAATCAGGCCCAAGTAAATAGTCCAAAAGATTCTGAGTCTCAAACAAATAATCCAACTAATCCAAAAGTTAACATAGAAAATGGCTATCAAATAATAAATATGAATGTAGATGCATCAGGCTATTCTC